>DAIQBQ010000012.1:0-21114 GCA_036781065.1 Actinomycetota bacterium | reverse complement strand
GAACTGGCTGGGCGAGCCGATACCCACCCGCCCGCAGCTGGCGCTGTGCCGCTGTGGCGGCTCCCGGATCAAGCCGCTGTGCGACGGCACCCATGCCCGGATCGGCTTCACCGGTGCCAAGGAGCCGGACCGGGTGGCGGACCACCGCGACAGCTACGAGGGCAGCGCGATCACGGTCTTCGACAACCGGGGGATCTGCGCCCACTCCGGGCTGTGCACCGACTCGCTGGCCAAGGCGTTCCGGGTGCGCCAGGAGCCATTCGTCGACCCCGACGGTGCGCCGGTCGAGGCGATCATCCGGGCGGTGCGTGCCTGCCCGTCCGGGGCGCTTGGCTACGCCATCGCCCCGCCGGAGGGGCCGTCCGGGCCGGCCGCCCGGGTTCGCGGGCCCGATCCGACCCGGCCGGGGACGATCCTGGTGTCCCGCAATGGCCCCTACCGGGTGACCGGCGGCATCCCGGTCACCGACCCGGACGGCCGCCCGGAGGCCGGGGACCCGGGGACCACCCGGGAGCACTACAGCCTGTGCCGCTGTGGCCAGTCGAAGAACAAGCCGTTCTGCAGCGGGGCGCACTGGTCGGTCGCCAGCTTCCGGGACCCGCCGATGGCGGCGGAGCCGTCGCTGTTCGCCTGGGCCGGCGGCCTGCCGGCGATGCGGCAGCTGACCTCGGTGTTCTATGACGACCTGGTCGACGCCGACCCGCTGCTCGGCCCGCTGTTCGCCGGCCGCGCCCCTGCGCAGGCCGACCGGATGGCGTCCTGGCTCGCCGAGGTGATGGGCGGGCCGGAGGCCGTGCCGGTTCCCGGCGGGCTGCCGGCGGGTGGCCCGGGGGCGCTGATCCCGGAGGCGGTCGGCACCCTGACCGAGCCCCAGCGCGCCCGCTGGCTGGCGCTGCTGGAGCAGGCCGCCGACCTTGCCGGCCTGCCCGGCGAGCCCGAGTTCCGGGCCGCCTTCATCGGGTACCTCGATGGTGCCTCCCGGGCGGTACCGGGGGCGGGCTGGGCGCGGTGGCGGCGCTGGGACTGGACCCCCGCCGGGCGTCCCCCGGCGGCGGCACCAGACGCGGCCGCTGTGGTCCAACCCAGCGGGCAGCTCCCGGGGCCGGAGCAGCCGGTGCATTTCGATCCCGACATCAAGGCGCTGTTCCGGCCGGCCGACCGGGAGCACATGGAGTTCGCTTTCGACCTGTGGTCGTACCAGGACGTCGCCAAGCATTGCCAGCTGATCCTCGACCGGCTGCTGGAGGGCTCGATGCCGTGCGACGGGGCCTGGTCCGCCGAGCAGATCGCCGTCTACCAGCGGTGGGTCGACGCCGGTCTGCCTGAGTAGATGTGGAGAACTGTGACCGAATTCGTCCCGGTCCTGGCAACGAAGTGTGTGTCATGCACATGAGAGGCGGTGAGTAGCGTATGCCTAGCAAGAAGAAAGCGGTCGCCTTCGAGACCGACGCTGGCCAGCCCCACCCGGTGGGGTCGACCGTCCAGCCGGGAGGCGTGAACTTCTCCATCTTTTCCCGGCACGCCACCGGGGTCGACCTGCTGCTGTTCGACTCCCACGATGCCCCGGAGCCGATCCAGGTGATCTCGCTGGACCCGACGGTCAACCACACCTTCCTGTTCTGGCATGTGTTCGTGAAGGGGCTGCCACCGGGCACCCACTACGGCTACCGGGTCTCCGGCCCCGACGACCTGCACGGGCGCGGCTTCCGGTTCAACCCCAACAAAGTGCTGATCGACCCGTATGCCCGGGGCAACACCACGACGCTCTGGGACCGGGGGGCAGCCTGCAACCCGGACGACAACGTCGCCACCTCGATGCGCAGCACGGTGATGGAGCTCACCGGCTACGACTGGGAGGGCGACGCCCCGTGCAACCGTCCGATGAACGAGTCGATCGTCTACGAGATGCACGTCGGCGGGTTCACCAAGTCGCCCAACTCCGGTGTGGCGCACCCGGGGACCTTCCAGGGCATCGTCGAGAAGATCCCGTACCTGAAGGAGCTGGGGATCACCGCCGTCGAGTTGCTGCCGGTGATGGAGTTCGACGCCTGCGAGAACTCCCGGACCGGGCCGGACGGCACCCAGCTCACCAACTTCTGGGGCTACTCGACCATCGGGTTCATGGCGCCGAACGCCGCCTACTGCATGACCCCTGAGCAGGGCGAGCACCTGAACGAGTTCCGGGACATGGTCAAGGCGCTCCACCAGGCGGACATCGAGATCATCCTGGACATCGTCTTCAACCACACCAGCGAGGGCAACCACCAGGGGCCGGTGATCAGCTTCAAGGGCTTCGACAACTCGACCTACTACTTCACCGTCCCGAGCGACCGCCAGTACTACATGGACTACTCCGGGTGCGGCAACACGCTCGACTGCAACCACCCGATCGTCGACAAGTTCATCCTCGACACGCTGGAGTTCTGGGTGAGCGAGATGCATGTTGACGGGTTCCGCTTCGACGAGGGATCGATCCTGTCCCGCGGCGAGGACGGGTCGCCGATGCACCACCCGCCCGTGCTGTGGAACACCGAGCTGTCCGAGGTGCTGGCGCACACCAAGGTGATCGCCGAGGCGTGGGACGCCGCCGGCCTGTACCAGGTTGGCTACTTCCCCGGCTTCCGCTGGGCCGAGTGGAACGGCCGCTACCGGGACGACATCCGCCGCTTCGTCCGGGGCGACCCGGGCCTGGTCGGCGCCGCCGCCACCCGCATCGCCGGTAGTGCCGACATCTACCAGCCCGGCGGGCGGCTGCCGATCAACAGCATCAACTTCATCGACTGCCACGACGGCTTCACGCTGGCCGACATCGTGTCCTACAACGAGAAGCACAACTGGGCCAACGGCGAGGGCAACCGGGACGGCAACGACAACAACATGAGCTGGAACTGCGGGGCCGAGGGGCCGACCACCGAGCCGGCCGTGCTCGCCCTGCGCCAGCGCCAGCTGAAGAACTTCGCCGCCATCCTGATGCTGTCGCAAGGGGTGCCGATGATCGTGGCCGGCGACGAGTTCGGCCGCACCCAGCGGGGCAACAACAACGCCTACTGCCAGGACAACGAGCTGTCCTGGGTCGACTGGAGCATGCTCGACTCCAACCGGGAGCTGTACACCTTCTTCAAGGGGATGATCGCCTTCCGGCAGGCCCACGCCAGCCTGCGCCGCAAGGGGTACTTCACCGGGGCGGTCAACGACCGGGGCCTGGCCGACATCTCCTGGCACGGCTGCCAGCTGTTCGCGCCCGGCTGGAACGACCCCGCCTCGCAGGTGCTGGCATTCACGCTGGGCGGGTTCAACGGCGGGAACGACCTGCACGTGATGCTGAACATGAGCGCGAACGACCTCGAGTTCGCCGTCCCGAAGGCCGGCGGCCGGCGCTGGCTGCGGGTCGTGGACACCGGGGCCCCGGCGCCCGGGGACCTGGTGTCGCTGGGCGAGGCCAAGCCGATCGACGGGGATATCGCCCAGGTGTCCTACCGGTCGGTGGTGGTGCTGGAGTCGATCGACTAGCGGCTGAAACGGGGTGAGTGAGCAGCCAGCTGGCTGCTCACTCGTTCACCGCGCCGGATCTGCGCGGTGCTCGGTGACGTAACCCTTGGTCAGCGGACCTCGTAGTCGCCTTCGGTGTCGAGCTCCTCGTCGCCCGGCCTGGGCTTGCGGTAGCGGAAGTAAGCCCAGAACGCGATCGAGAACAGCCCGAACGCGAGGTAAAGCGACAGCACCGTGAACCGGCCGGCGATGGTCGCGTGGCCCACATAGCCACTCCCCGGCTGGAGCAGGATCTGGATGGCCACGAACACCGCGAGCACGAACAGCGCCGCCCACGCCGGGGTCGACCACTTCTTGATCCGGGAGCCGTCCAGGAAGCGCATTGGCAGCAGGCCGACGATGACGCTCTCGACCCCAAGCACAAACGCCCCGGACAGCGCTGACTCGCCGACGAGGGCCAGGAAGCTCGGGTGCTTCTCGTTGAGTCCGGTCAGCGGGATCCGGAAGAACCAGCAGAGCAGTGCCAGCCCGAGCACCATCAGGGCCGAGGCCGCCGCCAGCTTCCCGTCGGTCTCCTCGCTGGACTCATGGTGGAACACGAAGATCGCCAGCAGCCCGTACAGGTAGCCGGGCTGGAAGTGGGCCAGCCGGGAGACCAGCACGCAGGCCGCCCCGACGATGATCGTGCCCGGCATCACCAGGATCCGGCCGCGGTCGTTGTAGGTGCGCCAGAAGTAGAGGTAGGTCGGTGTGGCGAAGCCCACCGTGATGACCGCCACGGCGATCGCCAGCCCGGTCGCCAGCGCCAGGGTCGACAGGTTGAAGCCGAAGTCCGGTGTGATCAGGGCGAACAGCAGCCCGCCGACGACGAGCATGATCGGGAACAGCACCCGCTGGTTGACGTCGCCAACCACCTCCGACAGCGGCCGGCTCAGGTGGAACCAGCGCCGCACCTCTTCGTAGTGCTCCTGCAGCGTGGCGTTGAAGATCTGCGACGGGAAGGCGAGCAGGGCCAGGATCAGGGCGGCGAGCGCTGCGCTGAGCGCGTACGACCTCACCGTATGGGCGGCGTTGGCTGGCGGGTTCAGCGACGTGACGAAGGCACTGCGGTGCAGGCCCTGGGTGACCCGGAAGCCGGCGCTCAGCACGACCGGCGACCCGGAGGCGGTGCACGAGCTGGTGATCGGGTAGGTCCCCGGCTGGGCGTTGCCGGGCACCGACAGCCCGCTTGCCGACGCCTGGCCGGCGGCGTTGACCGGAGCCGAGCCGATCCGGGTGGAACCGAAGAAAAAGTACACCTCGGTGCACCCGGCCGGGTAGTTGTGAACGATGGTGTTGAGCCCGCTGCCGGCCGGACCGTAGGGGAGCCCGAGCAGGGACAGGGCGGTGAAGTTCGGCGACGGGCCGACCTGGGCCGGCGCTCCGGCGGCGAGCGGGCTCGGCCCCGGGGACGGCGGCGGCGCCGGGGTGGCCGGGGTTGCCGGGGCGGCCGGAGTGCTCGGGGCCGGGGTCGGGGTGCGGGTGATGATCAGCGCCTTGACCTGGGCCGGCGACGGGCTCGGCGACGGTTGCGGCGACGGTTGCGGCGCCAGCGGGGGCGTGGGTGCGGTGACCACGACCGGCTGGGTCGGCGCCGTCCCGGTGCCGGTCAGCCCCACCGAGCTTGGCCCGCCGGGGGCGTTGCTCGTGACGACCAGCTGAGCGCTGCGTGGGCCGGCGCCACCCGGGGTGAACGACACTGCGATGCTGCACGAGGCGCCCGGGCTCAGCGTCGCCCCGCGGCACGACTCCGAGCCGATAGCGAAGTCGGCCTGGTCCGGGCCCGACACCGCCACCCCGGTGATCGACAGCGGTGCGCTGCCCGAGTCGGTCAGCGATTCCACCTGCGTGGGGCCCTGGTTCCCGATCGGTGTGACCGGGAAGCTGATCGGGTTCGCCGAGAGCAGGATCGACGGCACCGGAGCAGCGGTACCCGTCCCGCTGAGCCCGACCGGGGGGTTCCCGCCCGGGGCGTTGCCGGCGATGGCCAGGGTGGCGGTGCGGTTGCCGGCCGCCGTCGGGGTGAACGTGATCCCGATCGAGCAGCTGGCACCCGGGCTCACCGGCCCGGCGGTGCAGCTGTCCGAGGCGATGGCGAAGTCGGCGGCATCGGGGCCGGAGATCGCCACTGCGGTGACGGTGAGCGGGGCGGTCCCGGAGCTCCCGACGGTGACGACCAGGGGCCCGCTGGTCATGCCGATGGTCGTCACCGGGAATTGCAGCGTCGATGGGCCAATCGTCGCGGCGGGGAGCGTCCCGCTGCCGGTGATCGGTACCGTCTGCGGGCTCCCGGTGAGGTTGTCGGCGACCCTCAGCGTTGCCGCCCGCTGGCCGGCGGCGGTGGGCGCGAAGGTGAAGACCAGCGTGCAGCTGCCCGCCGGAACCACGGTCGCCCCGCTGCAGGTGTTGGAGGCGAGGCCGAAATCGCCGGGGTCGGCCCCGGTCAGCGTCGCCCCGGAGATGATCAGCGGGGCGGTGCCCGAGTTGGTGAGCGTCTCGGTCAGCGGTGTCGTGGCGGGCGTGCCCACCGGAGTCGCCGGGAAGGCGATCGGATTGGGCGCGAAGGCGATTCCGGGCGCGGTCCCCGTGCCGTTCAGGGTCACCTGCTGCGGGCTCCCGGTGGCGTTGTCGGTGAGGATCAGCGACCCCGAGCGGGGGCCGGGGGCCTGCGGGGTGAAGGTGACGTGCTCGGTGCACTGGCTGCCCGGGGCGACACCGCCGGAGGCAGTTGCCGCGCAGCCGTCGCTCGACAACGAGAAGTCGGCCGGATCGGCGCCGCCGATCCGAGCGGGGCTCGTGAAGTACAGGGTTCCATTCCCGGTGTTGGTCACGGTCACCGTGACCGGCCCCACCGGGGTTCCGACCGGTCCCGACCCGAAGGTCAGCGAGCTGGGCGAGAGGCTGACCACGGGGAAGGCGGTCCCCGTGGCGAAGATCGGGACGGTCCAGCTGCCGGCCCCGAAGCCGTCGGTGACCACGAGGTCTGCCGGCACCGGCCCCGCCCCTGACGGCGTGAAGGTCAGGGCCACCGAACAGGTTGCCGCCGGCGGCACCCCACCCTCACTCCCCTGGCAATTGGTGCCGGGCACCATCGCGAACGGGGAGGTGTCGGTGCCGGTGACCGAGAACTGTGGGTAAAGGGCTACGGTGCCGGTGTTGGTGAGTGTCTCCGTGACCTCGGACGTGGCGCCTACCGGGACCGGTCCGAAATCGATCGGGTCCGGCGAGAACCCCAGCCCTGGTGCCGGCGCCACCCCCGTGCCGGACAGCGCTACCGCCTGCGGGCTGCCCGGAGCGTCGTCGTTGAACTGGAGTGTGGCGGCGCGCGCTCCGGCGCCGGCCGGGGAGAAGTCCACCGCCACGGTGCAGCTTCCTTGCGGCGCGATCGTGGCGCCCGAGCAGCTGTCGCCGCCGGGACTGGGGGAGAAGTCGGGCGCGTCGGTGCCGGTCACCCCATCGGAGGTCACCGTCAGCGTGGCGCTTCCGGTATTGGTCACCCGCACGGCCAGCGGCCCCGACCCGGACCCGACCAGCGTCGGGTTGAACGTCAATGTGGTGGTGGAGGGCGACGCGGCCGGTTCGGCTTCGAGCGATATGGAGGTCCCGCTGTCGAGCACCGTGAACCCGTCCTGGGTTGGTGGGTAGCTCCCGGTGCACCCGCCGTCACAGCCGATGACCTGGAACTGCTCCCCGGCGGACGGCACGAATCCAGTGGCCATGGCCGGCTGGATGGTGCCGCCCACGGCTTCGGTGCCCCCGTTGAGATTGATGATCCCGTTGCCGGCAGCAGTGAGCGAAGGCGCGAGGATACTGGTAGCCGAGGCGGAAAAGTTGCTGCCGAAGCTGAGCGCGGTGGCAACGGCAAGCGTCCCGTTGTTCGTGAAATCGTTGTAGATCGCCGGGAACCCGCCGTCGAGCGGCGCGGTCACACTCACGGTACCGTTGTTGGTCACCGCGGCACCGGAAAGATTGCAGTCGATCATCTGATCCGGCGTGGTGCCGTTGATCTCAGTGGTGCCGAGGCTCTCGTTGATGAGGCCGTCCCCGCTGACGCAAAAGAAGCCGGCGTTCCAGTCCAGCAACCCGTTGTTGTGCAGTCCGGTGCCCGGCCCGATTTGCGGCAGCAACGCGTCCGAGCCGTTGGGGCCACTGACGGTCAGGCTGGCGGTCTGGTCGACCACGAACACCGAGTCGGTCCCGGAGGTCGCCAGGCTGGCACCGAGGACGTTCCCGGCGAGTTCCCCAGCGGTCCAGGTGTTCGACCCGGTCAGGGTCACCGCCAGCTGCGCCGGCCCGGTGTCCGCCTGCAGGACGCCCCCGGACATGTTGAGGTCATTGACGGTCGAGGGGGAGCTGGTGTCAGCGATCTCCAGCGACCCGCCGGTGATGGATAACCCCCCTCCGGTCATGGTGATCCCGGCGACCTGGAACACGTCCGTGACGACCGGGGTACCGCTGTTGATGCAGGCCTGGACGGTGGCGGTCGGCGCAAACCCCAACGACCAGTTGGACGGCGAGCCCCAGAACGCAGTGGGGCTGGAGCCGCCGGTCCAGGTGTCCGCTCCTGCCGGGCAGCTCGCCGCCTGGGCGGGTGGAGCGGCGAGAAGAGCGAGAAGCGCATTGGAGCCGAACAGCACCAGGATGCCCGACGCCGCCACCGCCTGGATGACCCGGGACCGGCAGAGCCCGAAGCCATGCCTCCGCCCCAATGCCGCGCCCCATCGGCTGGAGGACCCCCGGCGACGCCGTGCCGGCCGCGCTCGCGCGACAGCGTGAGCAGGCTTGTGATTCAACGAGTTTTCCCCCCGATGCCACGCTTGGCCGACCCGCCGAAGCGTCCTCTGATTCTACCCGCTCAGCGCGAGTCTTGGGAATTGGTAGATTCTGTAAAAAGTGCGTTAACGGTGCCACAATTCCGGCAGAAAACGACGGTCCCTACCGCACCCCGTAGTCGCCTTCCGTATCGAGTTCTTCTTCGACTTTCTTCGGCTTGCGGTAGCGGAAGTAGGCCCAGAATCCGACCGAAACTGCGCAGAAGGCCAGATAGAGGGAAAGGACGGTAAATCTGCCAGCAACGGAGGTGTGGCCGACGTAGCCGGTCCCCGGCTGGATCAGGATCTGGACGGCCACGAAGATGCCGAGCAGGAACAGCCCGAGCCAGACCCAGCGGTTCCAGGCCCTGATCCTGGAGCCGTCCAGGAACCGCAACGGCAGCAGCCCGACGAGGACGCTTTCCACCCCGATCACGAAGGCGCCGCCGAGGGCCGATTCGGCCACCAGGGCGATGAAGCTCGGGTTCTTCTCGTCCAGCCCGGTCAGCGGCACCCGGGCGACCCAGGTGACCACCGCCAGCAGGATCACCAGCGCGGCCGAGGCGGCCGCCAGCCGGCCGTCGGTCTTCTCGTCGGTCTCGTGATGGAAGACGAAGATGGCGAGCAGCCCGTAAAGGTAGCCCGGCTCGAAGTGGAGCAGCCGGGAGACACCCACGCAGGCGATCCCGACGATCACGGAACCGGGCATCACCAGGATCTGCCCCCGGTCCTTGTACTTGTCGAGGAAGTAGATGAACGTCGGGACCGCGAAGCCGACGGTGACGATCCCCACCGCGATCGCCAGGCCGAGCACCAGGGCGAGGGTTGACCGGTTGAACCCGAAGTCAGGGGTGATCAGGGCGAAGAGGGCCCCGCCGACCAACAGGAAAATGGGGAAGAGCACCCGCTGGTTCACGTCCTTGACCACCTCGGCCAGCGGCCGCTTCAGGTGGAACCAGCCGCGCACCTCCTCGTAGTGCTCCTGCAGCGTGGCGTTGAAGATCTGCGACGGGAAGGCGACGAGCGCCAGCACCGCCACCGAGATCGCCGCGCTCAGGGCGAACGACGTGGGGGTGAGGTCGATGTGGGCCGGGTTGTTCAGCGCGGTGTCGAAGGCTGCCCGGTGCAGGCCGGCGGTCACCCGGAAGCTCGTTGCGGCAACAACCGGAGTTGCCGATGCCGCACAGGAGCTGGTCACCGTGTGCCGGCCGGGTTTGGCATTGCCCGGCACAGAGAGCCCCCTGGCGTCGGCATGGCCGGCGGAATCGACCGGGGCCGAGCCGATCCGGACGCCGTCGAAGAAGAAGTAGACCGTCGTGCACCCGGCCGGGTAATTCAGGACGGCGGTGTTCAGCCCGGAGCCGGCTGGCCCGTAGGGCAGTCCCTTCGGCGACACCGCCGTGAACTGCGGGGTACCCGGCGCCGGCGGTGCCGGCGGCGGAGGCGTTGCCGTCCCGGTCGGGGTCACGGCGGGGGTGGCGGTGGTCGTGGCGGCCGGGGTCGCCGCCGGCGAAGGCGACGGCGTCGGTTTGGGCTTGGCCTTGCCGGACGCCGTCGGGCCGGGCGTCGGGCTGCTGGCCGGCGAGGGCGACGGGGAAGGCGACGGCGGCGGGATGACCGAGGCCGGTGTGGTGGTACCGGAACCGACCAACGGCACGGTCTGCGGGCTGGTGGCGGCGTCGTCGGTGAAGCTCAGCGTTGCCGATCGGTTCCCGATTGCCGCTGGGTCGAAGCTCAGCCGGACCGTACAGCTGGCTCCGGGGTCGACCGTGCTCCCGGTGCCGCCCGGCGCGCACCCGTCCGAGGTGATGAAGAAGTCGTTCGGGTTTGTCCCGCCGACGGTCACCCCGCGGACCGTGAGCACGCCGCTGCCCGGGTTGGTGAGCGTCTCGGTCAGTGCGGTCGACGAGCCGACCAGCTCCGTCCCAAAGTTGAGCGGGTTGGTCGATGGGCTGGCCTGGGCAGCGGCGACGACGGTGATGTCGTTGGCATTGTCCTGGACCGTGAACGCGTTGCCCGGCGACGGGAAGCCGCCGCCGCAGCCGGTGCCGCAGCCGATCACGGCGAACGACTCGCCGTTGGCCGGGTGGAAGCCGCCGGCGGTCGTCGGGGCGATCGTTCCCGGCGATGGCGCCACCTGCGCCGGCCGTGCGGCGGGCCCCGCTGCTGCCACCGCGGTGGCCGCTCCCGCCCCGGCGGCGGACTGGACGGTGGCCGTGAGCTGGCCGAAGCCGGTACCCGCCGGCCCGCTCCCGTTCAGCACCGGGTCGTAGCTGCTGGTCGACGACGAGAGGTAGCTGCCGTCGACCTGCAGGATCGTCGACACCTGCAGCGTGCCGGCGTTGGTGAAGCCGCCCGGGAGGTTGATGCTCTCCGTCGATCCGGCGGCGCCGCTGCGGATCACCGTCCCGCCGGCGTCGTTGATCACGGCGTCCGGCGTGCCGGGGACGTCGGAGCACCCCGAGTACATGCCGAGCACGCTGTCCGAGGCGGACATCGTGAACACGCCGCCGCTGGCGTTCTCGACCCCGTCCCCCCCGACGCAGACGTCACCGGCGGACCAGTTGAGCGACCCGTCGTTGACCAGCAGCGTGCCGGAGGTTTGCTGGGGAACGCCTTGGGGGCTCCCGGCGATGCCCAGGGTGGCGCCCGAGGCCACCACGATCTGGGAGTCGACGGACCCGGGCCCGGGTGCCCCCCCGCTCATGTTGCCGCCGGTCCAGCTGGCCGCTCCGGTGAGCGTGAGCACCACCGGCGGCGGCGCGGCGACGCCGGCCGGCGGCGGCGGTTGGCTGTCGACCTGGAGCGAGCCGGCAGACATGCTGAGACCCAGGATGGTCGAGTTGGCGCTCATGATCTCCAGTGCGCCGCTCCCGGAGATGGCCAGGCCACCCGCCGCCTCGGAGTCCATGCCTCCCACCTGGTCCGGCAAGCCCGAGAAGGCGAAGGTGCTGATCGTGACCTGGCCGGTCACCGAGGGCGGGATGCACACGAAGTCGGTGCTGGTGGGGATGGCGCCGCCGGTCCAGTTGGTGGCGGTGTTCCAGTCGCCACCCGATGCCGGGCCCTGCCAGCTGACCGGGGTCAGGCCCGGTGGCGCCGGGGCGCATGGCTGTGCGCTGGCCGGACCGGCGGTCAGCAGGGCGATGATCGTGGTGCCGATCAGGGTCAGCCCAATGGCGGAAGCGGCCATCCGGCGAAACGAACCAGGACGGCGGCGAGCAGGCCGGCGATGCAGGGTTGCGGGCAAGGAAGCCTCTCGGGCCACGCGGTGTCTGGCGTACGGGTATGGCGGCTGACGGTCAGGGCCGGAACGGGCACGTCAAGGAGCTTCGCCCGGCGTTTACAGGTTGATCACCTGACCGAAGTGTACGGGCCGCGGAACCGAGAAACCATGGCACGAAAAGCGTAGTTATCCCGACCAGTGCCAAAAAAAGCTAGCTATTGAGTTCTAGCGCCATCACCGCACCTCGAAGTCCCCCTCGGTGTCCAGCTCCTCGCTGCCCGCCGGCGGCTTGCGGTACCGGAAGTAGGCCCAGAAGCCCACCGAGACGGCACAGAACGCCAGGTAGAGCGACAGCACGGTGAACCGGCCGGCAACGGTTGTGTGGCCGACGTAGCCGGTGCCCGGCTGGATCAGCACCTGGACCGCGGTGAAGATCCCGAACAGGAACAGGGCCAGCCACGCCCAGGTGTTCCAGCCCTTGATCCGCGCCCCGTCGAGGAAGCGCATCGGCAGCAGGCC
Organism: Actinomycetota bacterium; assembly: GCA_036781065.1. Lineage (GTDB taxonomy): Bacteria > Actinomycetota > CADDZG01 > JAHWKV01 > JAOPZY01 > DAIQBQ01. The sequence continues at coordinate 9,030 of DAIQBQ010000012.1, read as the reverse complement.
GACGAGGACGCTCTCGACCCCGATGACAAACGCCCCGCCCAGGGCCGCTTCGGCCACCAGGGCGAGGAAGCTCGGGCTCTTCTGGGTGAGGCCGGTCAGCGGGATCCGCGCTACCCAGGTGACGATCGCCAGGACGATGACCAGCAGGGCGGAGACCGCCGCCAGCTTCCCCTCGGTCTTGGCGTCCGACTCGTGGTGGAACACGAAGATGGCCAGCAACCCGTACAGGTAGCCCGGCTCGAAGCGCAGCACCCGGGAGACCAGGACGCACACCGCGGCGACAAGCACCGAGCCGGGCATCACCAGCACCTGGCCCCGGTCCTTGTAGTGGTGCAGGTAGTAGAAGAAGGTCGGGGCGGCGAAACCCAGGGTCACGACCGCGACCGCGATCGCCAGCCCGAGCACCAGCGCCAGCGTCGAACGGTTGAAACCAAAGTCGGGAGTGATCAGGGCGAACAGCAACCCGCCGGCAACCAGGAAGATGGGGAAGAGCGCCCGCTGGTTCACGTCCTTGACCACCTCGGACAGCGGCCGGGTCAGGTGGAACCAGCGGCGCACCTCCTCGTAGTGCTCCTGCAACGTGGCGTTGAACAGCTGCGACGGGAAGGCCAGCAGGATCAGCACGATGGCGGCGATCGCCGCACTCAGCAGGACGCTGCGCAGGCTGAGCGCGATGCGGGCGGGAGGGTTCAGCGAGGTGGCGAAGGCGGTCCGGTGCAGGCCGGGCGTCACCCGGAAGGCGGCGGTCAGCTCGACGGTTGCCCCGGAGGGCTGGCACGAGCTGGTGACCAGGTCGTTGCCGGGCCGGGCGTCGCCCGGTACCGACAACCCGGTGGCTGCCGCCTGCCCGGAGGCGCTGACCGGAGCCGTGCCGATCCGGACCCGGCCGAAGAAGAAGTAGACGGTGGTGCAGCCGGGCGGCTCGTTGTGTACGGCGGTGCTCAGCCCTGACCCGGCTGGCCCGTAGGGCTGCCCGCTGGGCGACAGGGCGGTGAGCGAGGGCGAGCCCGGAGCCGCGGGGGGACCGCCCGGGCCGGCGGCGAGGCCGGAGCCGGGCGAGGGCGAGGCTCCCGGCGACAGCGTCGCCCCCGGCGTCGGCGACGCAGAGAAGGTCTTCCCCTTGACCCTGGCCGGGGAGCCGGTTGGGGACGGGTTTGCGCCCGGGCCCGGGCCGGATGTGCCGCCCGGCGCCGGGCTGGCGGGCGACGGCGGCGGGACGACCGACGCCGGAGTCGAGGTGCCGGATCCCACCAGGCTGACGGTCTGCGGGCTCCCGGAGGCATCATCGGCGATGGTCAGCGTGCCCGCCTGCGACCCATTCGCTTTCGGGGTGAAGCTGATCCGCACCGTGCACGTGCTCGCCGGGTTGACCACCCCCGGCCCGGAACCGGGCCGGCACCCGTCGGAGGCGAGCGCATAGTCGCCGGTGGCGCCGGACAGCGAGACCCCGCTGACCGTGAGCACCCCGGTCCCGCCGTTGGAGAGCGTGACCGCCAGCGGACCGACCGGCTGGCCGACCAGACCGGTGCCGAAGTTCAGCGACGCCGGCGCCACCGAGGCCTGTGCCGCGGCGACCAGCGAGATCGCCGAGGCGCTCTGGCGCACGGTGTAGCCGGATGCTGGGGAGGGATAGCCGTCAAGGCAGGTGGAGGAGCAGGTGATGACCGCGAACGACTCGTTGTTGGCCGGGGGGAACCCGGCGGCGGTGACCGGGACGATGGTCCCGGGTGACGGGGTGGCCTGGGCGGGCCGGGCGGCAGGCTCAGCCGGCAGCAGGGCCACCGCCGTTCCGGGAGCTCCCGGGTAGGACTGGCTGACCAGCGAGAGCTGGCCGAAGCCGGTCCCGGCAGGGCCGGGTCCATTGAGGGCCGGCTTGTAGACGCTCGACGCCCCCGAGCTGAAGGCAGTCGTGATCCTCAGCACCGTCGATACCGCCAGCGTCCCGTTGTTGACGAAGCCTCCGTTGAACGCGAGAGTCTCCACCGACCCCGCCGCCCCGGTCCGGTTGAGGGTCGCACCGGCGGCATTGACGAACGAGGGAACGGCGCCGGGAACGCAGCTCGGGGTCATCCCATTGACGCTGTCCGAGGCCGACATGGTGAACGTCGCGCCAGCGTTGTCCTGGATGCCCTGCCCGGCGACGCACCAGTCGCCGCTGGTCCAGTCGATCGTTCCGTCGTTGATCAGCTGGGTGCCGGTCAACTGCTGCGGCGGGGCGGTGGTGTTCCCGGCGACGGTCAGGTTGGCGCCGGCAGCAACCTGGACCTGCGAGTCGACGTAGGTCGTCACGTCCAGCACCCCTCCGCTGATCGCCCCGCCGGTCCAGCTGCTGGCCCCGGTGAGCGTGAGCACGATCGGGGCCGGGGACGGAGGGGAGGGGATCGGTAGGGCGTTGACGCTGAGCGTGGAGCCCGACAGCTGCAGGTCGTTGATGGTCCAGGGGGCTGCGTCGCTCTCGATCGTCAGTCCGCCGGAGACCAGGTCGAGCCCGCCGGTCCCGGTGTCCTCGATCCCTCCGACGGGGGGAGTGCCCGCGCCGGAAGCATTCGCCGCGATCGTGATCGTCGCCGTCACGGTGGACGGGATGCAGGCAAGTTGCCCACTCTGCGGGTCGGCCCCATCCGACCAGTTCTTCCCGGTGGTCCACATCCCGTCCCCGCCGAGTCCGGTCCAGGAGTCGAGGGTCAGCCCGCCGGCAGCGGCGCACGGCGCCGGGGTCTGGGCAGCCCCCGGCGCGGAGATCAGGATGGCGAGGGCCGCGCCAACCAGGAGCAGGCCGGCGACGGCCGCCCCTACCCGGCGTATCCCGGCGGGCCCACCCAGCCGGCGCGGTTGAACGGGGTCACCTCCGAACGTGCCGCAAGAAACCAGGAATGGTGACTACCCGGCCCCCGGCCCCGGTTGAGGCCCCCCTTGGCAACCGGGTAACGCCGCCGATTCTAGCCCGGCGAAGCGGGCAGATCGAGGGTGATTTTGCCGGGCTAGCGTTAGCGAGCGATCCTCATACTGCCCCAGATCTTTTTGTGAGTAAAAACCGCGCATATGTGAACGTTTTTACTCACAAAAGCGTAGCGAGAGGTGCCACCTGGATCCGGCAGTCCCTTGATTCCCGGCTAGCGCTCGAACGGGTTCTTCGGCACGAAGACGTGGACCGGTTGCGGGTCCACCAGGGCCGCCAGCCGCCGGGCGTCGCCGGGCTCGCCGACGATGAACCCGAAGTGCATCGGGACGATCAGCTTGGCCCCCAGCAGCTTCACCGCTTCCACGGCCTCGGTAGCGTCCATGGTGTAGTAGCCGCCGATCGGGATGAACGCCACGTCGCAGTTCAGTGGCTCCATCTCAGGGATCGGGTCGGTGTCCCCGGCGTGGTAGTAGCGCACCCCGTCGAGCGTGATCGCGTAGCCGACCCAGCCAGCGTCCTTCGGGTGGAACTGGAGCCGCTCCGGGTGGGTGTTGTAGGCGGGCACCGCGTCGGCCGGGTGGCCGAGCACCTCGAAGGCGTCCCCGGGGGCGACGACGTTCACGTCGCCATCGATCTGGGCGGCGACGTCGGCGGTGGCGAAGATCTGCGTCGAGTCCTGGCGGACCTTCGCGATGTCCTCGGGGATGAAGTGGTCCTGGTGGGCATGGGTGATCAGGATCGCATCGGCTTTCGGGGCATCCCCGGACACCCCCCAGGGGTCGATGTAGATCGCGTGCCCGCGGTTCAAGAGGAACGATGCATGCTTGTGCCAGGTGATGCCCTCGATCATCGCTGTGCTCCTTGTGCTCGGGTGCCGGGCCGGTGCCCTCCCGGGTCGCTCCGTTTCGTCCGGTGGTGCCCTGCCAGCTTGGAGGCTACCTGAATCGATAGCGAGGATCCGGGATCTGAGCCGGCGAGAAGGCCGCCAGGTCAGGGAAATGTCATGGTGGTTGCGGTTGATCCGGCATGCTTGGCCGCCGGGCCGCTGCAAACGCGTGGAAGCCGTCATGAGCGACAGCCGCCCTCATTGGGCGCTAATGCAATAGGCTTTCCTAGGGGTGGGGGTGCTCACAGGCGCCACACAGCCGGACGCGGTGCTAGGGGACGGAGAAGGCCTGACCGATGGGAAAACGGGCCGTTGGGTGGAAGGTTCTGATCGTCGACGACGATGGCCAGCGGCGCGAGGATCTTGTCTCCCATGCGCAGAAGGTCGCCGAGGTCGAATCGGTCACCGCGGCCACAAGCGTGACCGACGGGGTGGCGACCCTCCACGCCGAGCACCCGAACCTGGTCATCGTCGACCTGGATGCCCGCCCGGCAAGCGAGGTGCCAACTCTCGGCCGGGCGGCCCGCACCTCCGGCGCCGGCGTGCTGCTGGTCACCGCCGGCCAGGACCCGGCGCTGCTGGTCCAGGCGATGGACTGGGCCTCCGGCTTCCTGCCCCGGGAGGCGACCGCGACGACGATCGGCTACGCCATCCAGGTCGTACGGACCGGCGCCTTCTATATGGAGTCGGACCAGGCCCGGGGGATGGTCGAGGAGCTGGAGGCCCTTCGTGAGATGGCCGAGCGGGGCCCCGGCAGCGAGTCGCTGACCCCGCGGGAGAAGGAGGTTCTCGCCCTGCTCTCCGAGGGTCTTTCCGCCCGCCAGATGGCCCGCCGGCTCGACCTCTCCGAGCGCACGATCAACACCCACGTCGCCAACGTCTACCGCAAGCTGGCGGTCTCGAACCGGGTCCAGGCGGTGCGGCAGGCGATCCGCCTCGGGTTGGTCGAGGACCCGGGGTAGCGGACGCCGCACCCCCACCCGGCCAGAGCTACGCGACAGCCAGCGAGCACCGAGGCCTGGCCCGATCCTTGATTCCCGCTGCCGGTACCGATTGCACTCTCCGTTGAAGACGCCAGCGTTCGAAGGGAGCTCCCATGAGCCTCTACCAGCATGTCCAGCACCCGCACGTCGCCCTGCACCGGTCCCGGCGCCCGGCCAAGGTCGCCGACCAGCTGCCCCGTGACAACGCCGTCCAGCGGTTCAACTCCTGGGTGGCAGTCCGGGTCACCAAGATGGTCGGGTCCATGTGGTGCGCCTACCTCTTCGGTCTCTTCGACCTGATCTCGCTCCCGGCTGCGGTCAGGGGCGGGTCGCCGACGGTCGTCTCCTGGGTCGCCCAGACCTTCCTCCAGTTGGTGCTGCTCTCGGTGATCATGGTCGGCCAGGACGTGCAGGCCAAGGCTGCCGACAAGCGGGCCGAGGACACCTACCTGGACGCCGAGGCGGTGCTCCACGAGGCGCAGGAGATCCAGAACCACCTCGCCGCCCAGGACGCCGCCATCGAGGCGCTGGCGGCAGCGGCCGGGGTCAAGCTCGCCACGGCCCCGGCGCTGGCGCGGCCCGGATCCCAGCCTGCCGGTTAGCCTCCCGGGGGTGCTCCCAGGCCGGTAGACTCTGGCTGTGGACACCTCCCGCGGCTCGCTGCTCAGGCTGCTGGAGCTGCAAAGGGTCGACTCCACCATCGATCGGCTCGAAGGCCGGCTCCGCAACCTTCCCGAGCAGGCCGCCCTTGATGCGCTGGAGGCCCGCCTCGCCGCCCAGAACGCCGAGATCGCCGAGCGCCAGGCCGCCCTCGAGGACGCCCTGACCCGGCAGAAGCGGCTCGACCACGAGGTCGATACCCTCGGCCAGAAGATCAGCGCCGAATCGAACCGGCTCTACTCCGGCGTGGTGAAGAACGCCAAGGAGCTGTCCGACCTGTCCCGTGAGGTCGAGGCGCTGAAGCGGCGCAAGGAGTTCCTGGAAGACAACGACCTGGTGGTCATGGAGGAGCGGGAGGGCATCGAGAAGGAGCTTGCCGCGCTGACGGCTGACCGTTCGGGGCTGATCGCTGAGATCGACAAGGCCCGGGCGCTGCGGGACAGCGCCTCCGGCGAGGTCGGCGTCCTGCTGGCCGCAGGCCAGGCGGAGCGGGCCACCCAGCTCCCGGGCGTCGACCCGGAGTTGAAGGAGCTCTACGACCGCATCCGGTCCACCCACAGCGGCGTCGGGATTGCCGGGATGGTCGAAGGGGTCTGCCAGGGGTGCCACGTACGGCTGCCCTTCCAGGAGGCCGAGGCGGTGCGCACCGCTACCGGGATCGTCCGCTGCGACGAGTGCCAGCGGCTGCTGGTCTCCCTGTGACCGGGCCGGCATCGGGCAACGCCGGCGGTGAATGGCAGGTGCGGACCGACGGCGCGGCCCGCGGCAACCCCGGCCCGGCTGGGATCGGTGTCGTCCTGATCGGGCCCGACGGCACCGTCGTCGACGAGCTCGCCAGGGGCATCGGCTGGAAGACCAACAACGCCGCCGAGTACGAGGCGCTGATCGCTGCCCTCGAGCTTGCCCACGGCCACGGTGCCGAGCGGCTGGCGGTGTTCTCGGACTCGACGCTGATGGTCGAGCAGATGCGGGGCAACTGGAAGGTCAAGCACGAGGGGCTGAAGCCGCTCCATGCCGCCGCCCGGGCGCGGGCGAGGAGGTTCGCCCAGATCCGTTACGAGGCGGTGCGCCGGGAGCGCAACAAGCGGGCCGACGAGCTGGCCAACCTCGGCGTCGACCGGGACAACCCCGACGCCCGGCCCCCCGGGCGGCCTGCCGGGACGCCGGCCAAAGGCCCCGAGCCCCTGTTCTAGATGTTCTTCTGGTACCTCGGTGCCGGCAGCGTCCTCCTGCTGATCACGCTCGGCCCGCGCCGGATCGACTACCGCCTGGCCCTGGCCGGCCTGCTGGCGCCGCTGGTCGACATCCCGATCCGGCTGCTGCTCTACCGGCACAGCCGGCTCGGGGTGCACCTGTACGGCCACACCTTCCTGTTCGCCCTGGTGCTGGCGTTGGCCATCCAGTTCACCCTGCGCGGCGCCCGGGCGCGCAGGTGGTTCGTCGTCCCGATGGGCATCGTCGCCAACCTGCTGCTGGCCGGGATGCTCGCCGACCCGATTGGGCTGTTCTGGCCGCTGCTCGGCACCCAGTTCACAAAGCTGCCTGCCGGGGCGTCGCTGGCCGCCCAGATCCTGCCGCTCTCCGGCTTCGCCCTCGCCCGGGAGGCTGTTGGCCTGGCCGTGCTGATCTACATCGCTTTCGCCTACGGCCTCAACAAGCCGGGACCGCGGCGGGAGTTCCTGAGACACGGAACGCTGTCGACCCGGCGGCGGCACGAGGTCGGCCCGACCAAAGCGCTCCCCTCGGTGGATTCGGTAGAATGGTCGGGCAGTTGGCCGGGCGATCGCGGCCCCACCACCAATGGGGCTGAGGAAGGTCCGGGCTCCGCAGGGCAGGGTGCTGGGTAACGCCCAGACCGGGTGACCGGGGGACAGTGCCACAGAAAGCAAACCGCCGGATCCGGCGCTTACCGAGGGGGCGCCGGATCCGGTAAGGGTGAAACGGTGCGGTAAGAGCGCACCAGCGCCCCGGGTGACCGGGGCGGCTCGGAATACCCCACCTGGAGCAAGACCAACAGGGGACAGGGAGCGGCCCGCTTCAACCGCCCCGGGTAGGTCGCTGGAGGCCGGCGGCAACGCCGGTTCGAGATGGATGGTCGCCCAGCTGCCGGGACCCTTTGGGTGGCGGCGGTGGACAGAACCCGGCCTACAGGCCAACTGCGATGGTGAAGGGGCCCCAGGCCCCTTCACCTTTTGGAGCGCTGCTTGACCGCCGGCTGCCTACGCCGTCTTGCCCAGCATGCGGGTGATCTTGGTCCCGCAGACGGGGCAGGAGCCCTGGGCGGCGGTGCGCCCGTTCGGCAGGTCCTTCTTCTCGCCCTCGAACGAGCGCTTCGTCCGGCACTTCACGCAGTAGCCCTCGTAGCTGGACATCTGGGCTCCTTTCTACGACGGTCGACCGCCGTGTGACGGGGGCTCTTCTGCGGCGCCCGCGGACGCCCGCCCCCGACGACCATTGGTTATTGTTCCCAGCCGCTCCCGGCGGGCACTGGGGTGCGTCTTTGGTAGCGTGTGGCGATGCTTCGGCTTCCGGAGGGTGGGCAAGCGGGCACTGCGTCCGCTCCGGCCACCATGGCTCTTCCGTGCACCCTACCCGACCGGTGCCCCCGGTAGTGGGCAATCGCGGCCGTGAGGCGATCTCGACCGACGCCGCCCCGGCGGCGATCGGGCCGTACTCCCAGGCGATCCGGGCGGGCGGCTGGCTGTTCTGCTCCGGCCAGGTCCCGCTCGATCCGGGCAGCGGTCAACTGGTCCCGGGCGGCGTCGCCGAGCAGACGGTGCGGGTCCTTGACAACCTGAGCGGTGTGCTGGCCGCCGCCGGCCTGGGCCTGGGCGATGTGGTGAAGACGACGGTCTTCCTCATCGCCATGGAGGACTTCGCAGCGATGAACGAGGTCTACCAGACCTACTTCACCGGGTCGCCGCCGGCTCGCAGCACCGTCGCCGTCGCCTCGTTGCCCAAGGGGGCCCAGGTCGAGATCGAGGCGATCGCCCGCGCCCCCCACCCCGACCTGGCCTGAGTCTTGGCGCTTAGCTCCAATTCCGCGCTTGATTCTCATGCATAGGTCTCCAGCGCCCAGCGGAACCGTCCGGCGGCTTGCTCCCAGCTGAAGTCGTCGAGCACCCGGCGCCGGCCGGCCTCGCCCATCGCCCGGGCCCGGGCCGGGTCGTCGAGCAGGGCGATAATCGCCGCCGCGGTTTCGGCCGGGTTCCGGCCGTCAACGATCACCCCCGTCTCGCCCTCGACGACCGCGTCGCGCACCCCTCCGGCCGCACCGGCGATCACCGGTAGCCCGGCCGACGCAGCCTCCAGGTAGACGAGCGGGAACCCCTCGGTCTCCAGGCCCCCGAACCGCTCCCGGGTCGGCAGGGCGAACACGTCGGCGGCCGCGTAGTAGCCGCCGAGGGCACTCCACGGCTTGGCACCGAGGAAGCGCACCGAGCAACTGACCGCCCCGGCTGCAGCGGCGTGCTCGAGGCGGCGGCGATCCGGCCCGTCGCCGGCGATCGCCAGCACCGCATCCGGGTGCCGCTCGAGCACCCGGGGGAGGGCGGCGATCAGTGTCGCCGGGCCCTTGCGCCGGATCAGCCGGCACACGG
>DAIQBQ010000011.1:0-21626 GCA_036781065.1 Actinomycetota bacterium | reverse complement strand
CCGGCGGGCCTGGGGCCGGGTCAGGACGGGTTGGGGCCGGCGCGACCGGCGGCCTGAACCCCAGGCGGGCGGTCTCCGCCTCCCCGTTCCCGCGGGCGCCCGGCTGCCCGGTCCATTCGTCGATCGAGACGTTGTTGGCCGTGGGATAGCCGAGCACCCGTGCCATTTCCCCGGCCACCCACAGGCACCCGTCCTGGTCGCGCCCGTGCAGCGAGTACAGGGTGGCGGCGGCCAGCTCGACTGCCCGCTCCGCGCCGGATCGCTTGACGATGCCCTGGATGATCGCCGGGACCTGGACCTCGACCGCCTTCACGAGCAGCGCCCGCTCCCTGGGCAACCCGGCAAGCTCGTCGTCGATCACGGTGCTCAGCCGCTTGGGATTGGACAGGACCTGGGCTCCCTCGCGGGAGACGGCCCGTAGCAGCGCGTCGCGGGCGTGGTGCCGCCCGTCGAGCGACGGCACCAGCCGGGCGCTGCTTGGATCGCGATCCATTGGCCGGCTACCTCAAAACCTTCATGACAGCGATTGTCCCACCGCTTGTGCTGGCCGTGGGCACGGGCAATGCGGGTTGGAAAAGACTGACTCATCGGCCTGGGCGACTTTGCACCGCCCCCGCACCCTTCCGGGTAGCATGGTCCCCGAAGCGGGGAACACGCCCGTACACTCCCGTGGGGGGAAGGGCGGGAGATCGCCCATGACCGAGCGTATTGTTTCACGCCGGGCTGTGCTCAAGGGCATGGCCGCGGGCGCCGGGGTGGGCCTCGCCGGGCCCATGCTCCGCGGCGTCGCTCTCGGCTCGGGTAGCGCCGGCACCCAGGCCGCGGGCAGCGGGGCGGGAACCCTTCCGTACCCGCTCCTGGCGCCGGGCACGGACACGCTGCCGCAGATCGAGCACATCGTGGTGCTCATGATGGAGAACCACTCCTTCGACTGCTACTTCGGCATGCTCGGCCGGGGAGACGGCTTCACTCTCGGTGCCAACGGTCAGCCGACCGCCACCAACCCCGATGCCAACGCCAACCCGGTCCCGGCCACCCACGCCGCCAACCTGTGCCAGCAGGGCGGGGGAGTGAGCCAGTCCTGGGACGCCTCGCACTCCGCCTACGACGACGGGCGCAACGACGGCTTCGTCATCGCCTCCAGCAGCCAGGCGATGTGGTACTGGACCGAGTCCGACCTGCCCTTCTACTACGCCCTGGCCAGGACCTTCCCGGTGTGCGACCGCTACTTCTCCTCGGTGATGGCCCAGACCTACCCCAACCGGCGCTTCCTCCAGGCCGCGTCGGCGTTCGGGTTGGTCGACGACTCCACCCCGTCGATCACCACCCCGTCGATCACCGCCCCGCCGCCACCGAACGGCACGATCTTCGACAGCCTCTCTGCGCACGGGATCTCATGGAAGAATTATTTCGTCGACCTGCCGACCACGGCCCTGTTCCCGTACCAGCTCACCCGCTACCCCGGCAACATCGTCCCGGCGGCGACCTTCCTGACCGACGCCGCACTGGGCACCCTGCCGTCGTTCAGCCTGGTCGACCCGGAGGCGAAAGAGGGGTCGGAGGAGAGCCCGCAGGACATCGCGATCGGGGCCGCCTACGCCTCGGTGATCGTCGACGCCGTCCTCACCAGCCCGGCCTGGCCGAAGACGCTGCTGATCCTGGCCTACGACGAGCACGGCGGCTACTTCGACCATGTCCCGCCACCGGCCGCCGTTGTGCCGGACGGCATCCCGCCCGACATCACCGTGCCGCCGGACCTGCCCGGCGGCTATGACCGGTACGGGTTCCGGGTGCCGGCGGTCATCGTCTCGCCGTGGGCGAAGCCCGGCTACGTGTCGCACGTGGTTCACGACCACACCTCGATCCTCAAGCTGATCGAGACCAAGTGGAACCTCCCCGCGTTGAGCGCCCGCGACGCGGCTGCCGACAACCTGCTGGACTCGCTCGACTTCGGGGTGCCGAGCCCACCGTTCCTCAAGCCGCCGGCGCTGCCCGGTCCGAACCTCGACCCCTCGAACCTCACCTGCTTCCTCGGGGGGTTGGGCACGATCGGATCGATCCTGGACTCGATCCCCGGCCTGTCCTCGCTGGCCCCGCTGCTGAAGGCGCTGTAGCGGCGTCACATCCACCCCGTAAGGCGGTGCTTTAAGGCGGCGCTGAGCAACCGATGATCTACTGGGCGACGTGAGCCGGCTGATCCGCCGCGGGGCGGCATTGCTCGCTGCGCTGGCGCTCGTTGCCACGCCCGCCGCGCCGGCCGGGGCGTCCGGTACCGGCTACCGCACGCAGAGCCGGTTCATCGACGTCGTCGACGGGCCGGCCAACGACCAGCACATCGCCATCGACACGACGCTCTACGTCCCGGCCGCGGCGAGCGCCGTCCACCCGGTCCCAGCGGTGATCGGCGCCCACGGCTTCGGCGAGAACAAGCAGGCGTTGGCCCCCCTGGCCGAGTACCTGGCCGACCGGGGCTACGCCGTCCTTCTCTACTCCGCCCGCGGGTTCGGCCGCTCGGGCGGCAAGATCTCGCTCGACTCCCCGGACTACGACATCAAGGACGTCACCCAGCTGGTCAGCTGGCTCGGCACCCAGCCGGAGGTCGAGCGGGACCCGGCCGGACCGGTCGTCGCCATGCTCGGCGAGTCCTACGGGGGGGCGGCGGCGCTGCTGGCGGCCGCCTACGACCCGGCGGTCCGGGTGACCATCCCCATCCTCACCTGGAACTCGCTGATCTCGAGCTTCCTGCCGAACGACGTGTCGCCCGGGAACCCGCAGCCGGGTGTGTTCAAACAGGCCTGGGCCAGCGTGTTCCTGGGCGGCGGAGGACGCCCCTCCGGGGGTGGCAGCAGCGCCCCACCGTCCAACTCCTGCCCCGGCTTCGTACCCGCGATCTGCCAGGCCTACGTCTCGATTGCCGGCGGGGGGCAGGCGTCGCCAGCCGCCCTGGCAATCATGGCCGCCTCCAGCCCGGCGTCGGTGATCGGCAACATCAAGGTGCCCACCCTGCTGATCCAGGGGGAGTCGGACACGTTGTTCGATCTGAACGAGGCCGAGGCAACCGAGTCCGCGGTCCGCGAGAACGGGGCTCCCGCCCGGATGGTGTGGGTCCCCGGCGGCCATGGCAACCTGGGGGCCATCCTCTCCGGCTCGACCTCGTCGGAGATCAAGTCGGCAATCGGCTCGTGGCTCGACCGGTGGCTGAAAGGGGACCGGTCGGCCGCCACCGGCGGCGACACCTGGTACGACCCGGTGACCGGCCGCAACCTGCCGTTCCGGGCCGGCAGCGGGCCGAGCTTCGCCCTCTCGGCCAACGGGAACCTGGGTGGACCGGCGGTACCGGGGACCGTCGGTTTCGCCAACCCGCCCGGGGGCCAGCCCGATGCGCTCAGCCAGGACCCGGCCAACGCGTTGCTGTCGACCGTTCCCCCTTTCGACCTGCCCGGCCAGAACGCCACGTTCACCTCGCCGCCGCTGGCGCGCCCGGTCGAGCTGGTCGGGTCGCCGACTGTCCGGCTCGCGGTGTCGTCCAGCACCCCCGACCTGGAGCTGTTCGTCAAGCTCTACGACGTCGCCAGCGACGCCACCGTCTCGCTGCCCGGAGGCCAGGTCGCCCCGATCCGGCTGGCCGGGCTGACGCCGGGGGCCGAACAGACGGTCACGGTCACCCTGCCGTCGGTGGTCCAGAAGTTCCGGACCGGCGACCGGCTCCGGCTTGCCATCGCCGCCACCGATGCCGCCTACGCCAACCTCACCAGCGCCACGATCTACCGGCTGCTGGTCGGCGGGGGGGCCGAGCTCACCCTCCCGACGGAGCCGGTGCCGCCCGGCAACAGCCACACCGCTGCCTACGCGGTCGTGGCCGCCGTCGTGGTCATCGCCGCTGCGGTGATCGTGCTCACCCGCCGCCGGCCAGCTGCGGCGCCGGTGGCCGAAGGCCAGGACGGGGTGGCGGTGGTCATCGCTCACCTCAGCAAACAGTTCCGCGGGGTGCGGGCGGTTGACGACCTGACGATCACCATCGGCGCCGGCCAGGTGTTCGGGTTGCTGGGGCCGAACGGGGCGGGCAAGACCACGACGATCCGCATGCTGCTCGGCTTGATCTATCCCACGGCCGGCTCGTGTGCCATCTTCGGCGAGACCATCCGGCCAGGCCACCCGGTGCTCGCCCGCGTGGGCACCCTGGTCGAGGGGCCGAAGTTCGTGCCGCACCTGTCCGGGATCGACAACCTGCGGCTGTACTGGCGGGCCGGGGGCCGCCCGCTCGCCGAGGCGCACATCGACGAGGCGCTGGTGGTGGCCGGCCTGGGTGAGGCGGTCAACCGGCCGGTCAAGACCTACTCGCAGGGGATGCGCCAGCGCCTTGGCATCGCCCAGGCGCTGCTCGGCCAGCCGGAGCTGATGATCCTCGATGAGCCGACCAACGGCCTCGATCCCCAGCAGATGTTCGAGATGCGCCAGGTGATCCGCGCCCTCGCCGAGCGGGGGATCACCGTCCTGCTCTCCAGCCACCTGCTCGGCGAAGTGGAGCAGGTCTGCACCCATGTGGCGATCATGGACCGGGGCCGGCTGGTCGCGGCCGGCACCGTCGCCGAGCTGATCGCCGGGTCGCCGACGCTCTACGTCGAGGTCGACGACGTCGACGGCGCCGTGGGTGTGCTGGAGGCGATCGGGCCGGTGCAGGCGGAAGGCCCGGGCCTCGTCGTCGAGCTCAACGGAACCCCGCCGGCCGAGGTTGCCCGGGCACTGGTCCGTGCCGGTATCGGGCTGTCGACGATGACCCCGCGCCGGCACCTGGAGGACGTGTTCATCGGGTTGATCGAAGACGAGCGGGGCGGGGCGGCGGTGCGCCCGTGATCGTCGAGCTGACCAAGCAGGTCCGGCGGCTCCGCACCAGGCTCGGCCTCGGCGCGATGGTCGCCCTGCCGGCGGTCCTGGCCTTCGTGTTCTGGCTGGGCCGCGACCAGGGCCCGCCCAACGCTCCGCAGGACATCTTCGCCCTGGCCACCCAGTCGGGGCTGAACTTCGCCGCCGCCGCGCTGGAGGCGATGGGGATGTTCTTCCTGGTGGTCGTCGTCAGCCTGTTCGCCGGCGAGCCGGTGGCCGGCGAGGCCAACTGGGGGACGCTGCGCTATCTGCTGGTCCGCCCGGTGCCCCGCGCGCGGCTGCTGCGGGACAAGCTGGTGGTGGCCGCCCTGCTCGGCACTGCCGCCGTCGTGCTGGTGCCGCTGGCGGCGATGGCCGCCGGGACGATCGCCTTCGGCTGGGGGCGGCTGCAGATCCCGTTCGGCTCGCTCAGCGTCGGGCAGGCGCTGATCAAGCTGGCGATCGGCACCGGCTACGAGGTGCTCAGCCTGAGCGCCATCGCCACGCTGGCGTTCATGCTGTCGACGATGACCTCTGCCCCCGCCGGACCGGTCGCCATCGCGGTCGGGGCGGCGATCGTGTCGCAGATCCTCGACGCCATCCCGTCGCTCGGCAGCGTGGCCAAGTGGCTGCCGACCCACTACTGGGGGGCATGGACCGAGCTGCTCTCCCGGACCCCCCAGTCCGGCGACATGGTGCGGGGCATGCTCGCCCAGGTGCCCTACGTGGTGGTGTTCGGCCTGGTCGCCTGGCTGTGGTTCCAGCGAAAAGACGTGCTGTCGTAACGTCGTTGCCGGCCGGGCGGTGCCCCCTCGGCGTCCCCAGAACCTGCTTGGTGTGATTTTTGCCCGGATACCGGGCAAAAACAGGCATCGACCTTCGCCGGTTAGGGCTCCGTCGGCATCGACGACCGGTCGGAGCGCTGGAACTTCCAGATCAGCCCCGAGGTGACGGCCAGCATGATGGCCCCGCCGACCATCGCCGCCCCGAACGCCTGAGCGAAGGTCAGCTGGGCGGCGTGGACGACGGCCTGCCCGGTCTGCGGCGGCAGTGACCTGGCCGATTGCAGGGCGCCGGTCACCGAGGTCCGCACCTCCGCCGCCGCCGGGCTGGGCAGCGGTGGCACCCGGTGCAGGATGCGGCCCTGGTAGACCGAGTTCAGGATCGAGCCGAGCACGGCGATCCCGAGCGCACCGCCCAGCTCGCGCGAGGTGTCGTTGACCGCCGAGCCGATGCCCGACTTGGCCCGCCGGACCGCCGACATGATCAGGGTCGTCGACGGGGCGGTTGTCTGCCCGAGGCCCATGCCGATCAGGCACTCGCCCGGGATCAGGACCAGGAGCGAGGTGGTGGGCGTCGCCCGGGACAACACGACGAACCCGGCCGCACTCAGCACGAGGCCCGTCCCGACGACGATACGGGGCCCGAACCGCTGTACCAGCCGGGCCGACAGCGGTGCTCCGACCATCGAGAACACCCCGATCGGCACCGTGGCGAGGGCGCTCTTGAACGGCAGGTAGCCGTGCGCCAGCTGGTAGTACTGCAGGATCACGAAGAACAGCCCGTAGAGGGCGAAGTACTGCAGGGCGATCGTCCCCGCCCCGATCGCCATGTTCGGGTTGCGGAACAGGCGGATGTCCAGCATCGGGTCCCTGGTGCGCAGTTCCCAGGCCACGAAGCCCACCAGCAGGAGCACGCCCATCGCCAGGGTCACCAGCACCGGCCCAGACCGCCAGCCGTTCTCGGGTCCTTGGATGATCCCGTAGAGCAGGATGGTCAGCCCGGCGACCGTGAGCAGAGTCCCGGTCGGGTCGAGCTTGGTCTCCCGCGGATCCTTGGAGTTGGGCACCAGGAACACCCCGGCCAGCAGGGCGACGGCGACGATCGGGATGTTGACGGCGAACGCCGAGCCCCAGTAGTAGTGGTCGAGCAGGTAGCCGGCGACCAGCGGCCCGAGCAGGCCGCCGAACCCGGCGAAGCCGGCCCAGATGGCGATCGCCTTGCCCCGCTCCCTCGGCGAGAAGACGTTGGTCAGGATGGACAGCGTGCCGGGCATGATGAACGCCGCCCCGGCCCCCATCACGCCGCGGAGCACGATCAGCTCCCACGGCCGGGTCGCTGCCATCGCGACGAGCGAGGCCCCGGCCAGCACGATGAGCCCGAGCTGCAGCGAGGTCTTGCGCCCGTAGCGGTCGGTAAGCGCCCCGGCCGGGAGGAGCAGCCCGGCGAAAATGAGGCTGTAGGCGTCGACGATCCACTGCAGCCCGCTGTCGCTGGCGTGGAGCGCTCGCTGCAGGCTGGGGAGGTTCACGCTGAGCGAGGCGTTGTTGGCCACGATCAGCACCAGGCTGAGGCAAAGCACTGCCAGCGTCCACCAGCGCCTCGGGTCTTCGGCCACGGGTGCCGCCGCGGGGGCAGCCTCAGCGGCGGCCGGCGGTCCGGCGGGGACAGCTGCTGGTTCGGGCGCGGCGGCCGGCGGTTCGGGCGCGGGCTCTCCGTGCTGATCGGTTGTGCTCATAGCGGCTTTCTCCCCGGCGGCGCCGTTCCCCCGAGGATACGCGCGCGACCAACCACGATGAAGGTTACTCCGCTTGGGGCCAAAGGGGGTTTTCAGGCGTCCGGGCGAGCAGCGGGCGAGCGGCGAGTGGCAGGACTGCCGATCTTCAATAAGATGCTGCCATGAGCCCGCCACCGAGGAACGTCGTGGCCGTCGTGGTCTTCAACCCGACCTCGGTATTCGAGGTTGCGGTCCCGTGCGAGGTCTTCGGGATCGATCGCTCGGGGATGGGGGGCCCTACCTACGAACTGTTCCTGTGCGCCGCCGACCCGCCGCCGCTGCGTACCTCCGAGGGAGGCTTCACCATCGACACGCCGCACGGCCTGCCGGCGCTCAGCCGGGCAGGCACGATCATCGTCCCGGCCTGGCGGGACCTCCGGGAGAGGCCCCCCGAGCCGGTGCTGCAGGCGCTCCGCCAGGCCTTCGCCCGGGGGTCGCGGATCGCCTCGCTCTGCTCCGGGGCGTTCGTGCTGGCACACGCCGGCCTGCTCGACGGCCGCCGGGCGACCACCCACTGGATGTATGCGGACCGGATGGCCGCGATGTTCCCGGAGGTCGACGTCGACCCGGCGGTGCTGTACATCGATGAGGGCCAGGTGCTGACCTCGGCCGGGACCGCAGCCGGCATCGACCTGTGCCTGCACATGGTCCGGCGGGACCACGGCGTCGAAGTCGCCAACCTGTTCGCCCGCCGGATGGTCGTGCCGCCGCACCGGGCGGGCGGCCAGGCGCAGTACCTGGAGGCCCCGCTTCCGGCCCGGGTGGACGACGACCCGCTCGGCGAGACCATGGTCTGGGCGCTCCAGCGGCTGGCTGAGCCGCTGACGGTCCAGACCCTGGCGGCGCACGCCCGGTTGTCCACCCGCACCTTCGCCCGGCGGTTCCTGGCCACGGCGGGGACCAGCCCGTTGCGCTGGCTGCTGGTCCAGCGGGTCGCCGCCGCCCAGCGGCTCCTCGAGACCAGCGACCTGCCGATCGACCGGGTCGCCGAGGCGTGCGGGCTGGGGTCGGCTCCTAACCTGCGGCTGCACTTCGCCCGCACGCTGGGCACGTCGCCCAGCGCCTACCGCAAGACGTTTCGCCAGAAGGTGGTGGAGCGACCGCAGGCCGCCGCCTCGTGATTCCCCCGGCCGAGCGGTGCGAGCAACCCGGCGGCGACGTCGTGCTGTGCACCCCGGGGCGGGGGGACGCCGCCGAGTTCATCGCCGGGGTCCGGGTCAGCCGGGAGCTGCACCGCCCGTGGATCGACCCACCCGACACGCCGCAGCGGTTTGACGCCTACCTTCAGCGGATCAACCGAGTCGATTACGTCGGCTACCTGCTGCGCCACGCCGAGTGCGGAGGCTTGGTGGGCTTCGTCAACGTCAACAACATCGTGCGGGGCGGGTTCCAGTCCGCCTACCTGGGCTACGCCGCGTTCAGCTCCCACGCAGGGCGCGGGCTGATGACCGCCGGGTTGGGCGCGGTGCTGAACGCCGCCTTCGGCGAGCTCGCCCTGCACCGGGTCGAGGCGAACATCCAGCCGAACAACAAGCCCTCGATCGCCCTGGTGCGCCGGCTGGGCTTCGAGCGGGAGGGGTTCTCTCCCGACTACCTGCTGGTCGACGGGCGGTGGCGGGACCACGAGCGGTGGGCGCTGCTGGCCAACCTCTGGATGACCCGGTGAGCCTTGGCCACCCGGTGACGCCGCAGGCCCGCAAGCTCGGCATCAAGCCGGGGATGGCAGTCGCCCTCGACTCCGCCCCCGAAGGCTGGGGCCTCACCGACCCGCCGCCGGGCCTGAAGCTCCTCGACGGCGGCAGGGCCGAGCCGGTCGATGTGGTGATCGCCTTCTTCCGCCGCTCTGCCGACTTGGCCGAACGCCTGCCCGCCCTCGCCCGGCGGATCTTCCCGGCGGGTGCGCTGTGGGTGGCCTGGCCCCGCCGGGCCGCCGGCCACCGGAGCGACCTCACGGACACCGGCATCCGGGCCTGTGCCCTGCCGCTCGGGGTGGTCGACGTCAAGGTCGCCGCCATCGACGACGACTGGTCCGCGCTCAAGCTCGTGTGGCGGGTCGAGAACCAGGGCCGCGGGTAGCCTCGAAGCTATGGAAACCCGGACGATCGGCACGCTGGAGGTCTCGCTGGCCGGCCTCGGCTGCAACAACTTCGGCTCCCGGGTCGACGCCGACGGCGCCGCCGCTGTGGTCGACGCCGCTCTGGCGGCGGGCGTCACCTTCTTCGACACCGCCGACATCTACGGTGGGGGCCGCAGCGAGGAGTTCCTGGCCAGGGCGCTCGGCAGCAGGCGGGGCTCGGTCGTCGTCGCCACCAAGTTCGGGATGGGGGACGGGGTGACCCTCCCGGCGGGGGCGAGCGCGGCAAGCGTCGCGGCGGCTGCCGAGGGCAGCCTGCGCCGGATGGGCACCGACTACATCGACCTGTACCAGCTGCACCGCCCCGACGATGCCACGCCGATCGAGGAGACCTTGGAGGCCATGGACCGCCTGGTCCAGCAGGGCAAGGTGCGGGAGATCGGGTGCTCAAACTTCGGCAGCGGCCGGCTCGATGAGGCCGCCGCTGCGGCCCTGCGCGGCGGCACCGCCCGGTTCGCCAGCGTGCAGGACGAGCTGAGTCTGCTCCACCGGGACGAGGAGGCGGATGTCGTGCAGGCCGCCGGGCGGCTGGGGATCAGCATCCTCCCGTATTTCCCGCTCGCCGCCGGCATGCTGACCGGCAAGTACCGTCGCGGCGAGCCGCCGCCGGCGGGGACCCGGCTGGCCAACGTCCCGCCGCACCGCCAGGCCCAGTCGTTCACCGAGCGCCGCTTCGCCATCGTCGAGGGCCTGGAGGCGTTCGCCGCCGAGCGGGGCCATACGCTGCTGGAGCTGGCGATGTGCTGGCTCGCCGGGGTCCCGCAGCTGGCCTCGGTAATCGCCGGGGCGACCCGCCCGGAGCAGGTCCAGGCCAACGCCGCCGCCCTCGGCTGGATCCTGACCGAGGCCGAGCGGGCCGAGGTCGACCGGATCACCGGCTAACGTCGTGTCGCCGGGCCGGAGCAGGTAGCCGGCCCTGCCGGGCTCACCGCAGCACCAGCCCGCAGCTGGCGTTGGTCATGCCACCGGTCATGGCGCTCGCCCGGTCCGAGGCCAGGAAGGCGGCGACCTCGGCGACCTCCGCCAGCCGGGGTGCCCGGCGCAGTGCCGCCATACCGGCGATCATTGCTTCAACCTGGTCGATGTGCGGCGTGCCCTCACCCCCGATCGCGGTCAGCTTGTCCTGGGAGAGCGCGTCGACCACGCCGGCGGTCCAGATCCCGCACACCCGCACCCCGGCCGGGCCAAGCTCGGCGGCGAGGTAGCGCATGAAGGACTCGGTCGCCGCGTCAGCGGGCCCGGTGCTGCCCATGCCGGGCATCGCGCCCGCACCCGAGGCGCTGTTGAGGTGCAGGATCACCCCCGACCCCTGGGCGGCCATGCACCGGCCGGCGGCCCGGGCGGTGAGGAAGGTGCTGCGCAGGCCGTTGACGACGGCCCGGAGCAGGTCGTCGGTGGCCATGTCGACCAGCGGGATGCCCTGGACGTCGCCCCGGCTGATCAGGTTGAAGGAGACATCGACCCGCCCGGCGGCGGCGACGACCTGCCGGACGTGGGCGTCGACCGCCGCCTCGTCCAAGGCGTCGATGGCGCTGACCTCGGCGTCGCCGCCAGCGGCGGCGATCTCGGCGGCGACCGCTTCCAGCGGGGCCCGGGACCGCCCGGCCAGGAACACGCGGGCGCCTTCCCGGGCGAAGGTGCGGGCAACGCCACTTCCGATGCCCCCTCCCGCTCCGTAGATGATGGCGCTCTTTGCCTCAAGTAGCTTGCTCATCTCGACCCTCCTATCGTCAGTGATCGCAGCAGAAACGATCTGACCGGCAGCCCCTTTACAGCTTGCGGCTAAATGGGGCATCCTTCCCCCCGGAGGTAGCTGGGTAATGGCAGCGAGAACCCGGGGTGGGGGACGTCGATTCCTGTCCGGTTCGGTGACCGTCGTGGCGTCGGCCGTCCTGCTGGCGATGACGGCGCTGCCGTCCGGGGCCGCCCCCACCGGCGGGAGCACGCCAGGACCGGCCTCGAGCCCCGGTGGGGCGCTCCTGCCCGGGACAATCCCGCTGCCGACGATATCCCTCCCCCCGCCGCTGCCCACCATCAAGCTTCCGCCGTTGACCCTCCCGCCGATCCCCGGGCTGATCGGCAGCGCGTCCCCGCCGGCCACCGCCGCTCCCTCCGGGCTGAGCGCCTACCAGGGCCTGGCCGGGTGGATCGACCTGTATGACTACGGCGCGGCGGGTGAACCGGCTCCGGCGACGTACGTCAGCGAGATGGCCGCCCGCGGGGTCAAGACGGTCTACGTCCAGACCGCCCGGTGGAGCTCGACCAGCGACATGGATTTCCCGGCCGCCATCGGTCAGTTGATCGACGCTGCCCATGCCCAGGGACTCAAGGTGGTCGGCTGGTACCTGCCCGGCTTCGGGAACCAGGCCACCGACCTCCGGCGCAGCCTGGCGGTGCTGGCCTACACCTCGCCCGGAGGAGGCCACTTCGACGGCTTTGCCGCCGACATCGAGGACCACGGCGATACCGCCACCATCGGGCAGTTCAACTCGGGGATCATCGCCTACGCCCAGACCCTCCGGGCGGCGGTGCCGGCTGGGACGGTCCTCGGGGCCATCGTGCCGGATGTCAAGAACAATGAGCGGGCCCCGGCGCACTGGGCCGGGTTCCCGTGGCCGCAGATTGGCCAGAACTTCGACGTCATCCTCCCGATGTCCTACTGGTCGGTGACGAAGCGCCCGTCGAGCTGCCTCAGCGCCCAGCTGGATGTCACCAGCTACATGGACCAGGTGATCGACACCACCGACTCGTTGATGGGCCAGACCAAGCCCATGGCCCCGATGGGCGGGATCGCCAACTGCGACACCGCCAAGGAGGTCGGCGAGTACGTCGGCGTGCTCCGGGCCAAGGGGGCGATCGGGGGCGGTTTGTACGACTTCCCGACCCTGCAGGCCCGCTCGGACGCCAACACCGTGTGGTCGGAGCTCAACGGCGTCTGATTCCCGGGCAGTGGGATTTGCCCCCGCGCGGCAAATCTCAACACAAGCTGTAGGTCGTGGGGTCTATCCGAAATAATGTACCTGCCGCCCGACCGGGTAGGAATCCGGCCCAGGAGCCTCGTCACGATTTGCCGGTCCAATAGCCTACGCATATGAACAATGATCTACGTAACCCCTCCTGGACCACTGTCATGATTTCCGGCGTAATCCGCCTGGAATCAGGACAGTGGAATTTGCCCGCCGCGGCGCCTGGTCCATCCTCGCTCATTTGCCCACGTCACAGGGCGAATGGGACCGATCACGGCGCACTCGGCGGGGAGCTTTCACGTCAGAGAGAATCGTCAGCACGGACGAGCACCCCTCCCGGGTTCCGCACCGGCCGGTCACACTTCTGCCCCCGGAAACGTCATCGTGTCGGGAGGTGAGGGCGTGACCGAGCAGGACTGGCTGGCGGAACGGTTCGAGGAGAACCGCGCCCACCTGCGGTCGGTGGCCTACCGCATGCTCGGGTCCACCGCCGAGGCGGACGACGCCGTCCAGGAGGCCTGGATCCGGCTCAGCCGTGCCGACACCAGCGAGGTGAGCAACCTCGGCGGGTGGCTGACGACGGTCGTCGCCCGGGTGTCGCTCGACATGCTCCGCTCCCGCGAGTCCCGGCGCGAGGACCCGGTCGGCCAGGAGTTCCCGGACATCCCCGGCGAGACCGATCCCGAGCAGGAGGCGCTGCTCGCCGACTCGGTCGGTCCGGCGCTGCTGGTCGTGTTGGAGACCCTGGGCCCGGCGGAGCGGCTGGCTTTCGTCCTCCACGACCTGTTCGCCGTGCCCTTCGAAGAGATCGCCCCCATCGTCGGCCGCTCCCCGGCGGCGGCCCGGCAGCTGGCAAGCCGGGCGCGACGCCGGGTGCAGGGAGCCCCGGCGGTCGAGGCCGGCCGCGAGCGCCAGCGGGCGGTCGTCAACGCCTTTCTCACCGCTGCCCGCTCGGGGAACTTCGAAGCCCTCCTGGAGCTGCTCGACCCGGAGGTCGTCGTGCGCTTCGATGCCAAGGCCACCATGCCCGGCTCCGCACAGGAGGTCCGCGGCGCGGCGGCGGTGGCGGCGACCTTCTCCGGGGCTGCGCAGACCGCCGAGCCGGCGGTGATCGACGGCCTCCCGGGACTGGTGTGGGCGCCTGGCGGCCGGCCGCGGGCGGCGTTCATCTTCACCGTCGTCGACGGGCTGATCACCGAGCTGCGCACGGTGGGGGGGAAGGCGGTGGGAGAGTTGGATATCGAGCTGGCCGACTGAGGTTGGCCGGCCCCGGCCAGGCCACCCCGGCCCCGGTCAGGCCACCCCGGCGATCAGGTCGGACAGCTCACCGAGCTCCACACCGGCCTCGGCGGCCTGGAGCAGGAGCAAGGCCAGCTGGCGGTCGGCGTGGTTCAGGTGGGCGATCAGCCCGATGGTCAGCCGGTGCGGAGGGCGGGAGATCAGCTGTACGCCGTCCCCGACGGCAACCGTGCCCGGCTCGACGACGCCCAGGTAGGCCCCGGCCCGCTCGCCGAGCAGGAAGCGCCTGGGGAAGCGGCCGTCGCCCATGCGGAAGCCGAGCTTCCAGCACGGGAAGCGAGGCTGGGTCACCTCCACCACCGCCGTCCCGACCCGCCACTGCTCACCGATGAGGGCATCGTTGACGCTGAGCCCGGCCAGCGTGAGGTTCTCGCCGAAGGTGCCGGGCGGGATCGGGATGCCGAGCTTTCCCGCCCACCAGGCGTCGTCTTCAACGGAGTAGGCGTAGACGGCCTTCCGGGGCCCGCCGTGGACCGTAGGGTCCGCCTGGATGTCACCTTCGACCCCGGTGACGTCGATCCGGACCGGCCCACCGACCGGCTCCTTGAAGATGGCGGTGGTCCGGGGCTTGCCCCGGTACGTCACCTCGCGGACCGATCCCACGTTGATCGAGACGACGCTCGCCGCCCTGTCCCGGCTCATCGCGGTGACCTCCCCTCCGGTGCCGGCGCTCAATCCTACCTGCCGCTCCGTGGCACCCAGAGCCTTTCTTCCTCCCTCAATTGGCACGGATGACACCGCTCCAGCCATCCGGTGTGTTGAAATGGAATCCGGCGCGGTCGCGATGCGTTTCGTTGTCCACCTCCGCACGCGTAGGTGCGCCCGGGCTCAGGAGGTGCCGGTCGTTGAGGACTCGTCCTAGATCCCTGCTTAAGGCGTGCCCGTGGGCGGCCCGGCCGGGACTGCGCCGCCGGTGACCGGCGCTCCGGGCGCGGGTGCAGGCGGCACGGTCGGCGCCCCGCAGCGATCCCGGCGCAAGCGGCGCATCACCCGCGGGGTGCGCCGGGTGGTCGGGGTCCTGATCGCCGTCGTCCTGATCTACGTCGTCCTGGCCAAGCTCAGCACTCAGAAGGGCCATATCAGTCTGCTGGCCCACATCAACCTGGGCTTCGTGATCGCCGGGCTGGGGCTCGAAGCCGGGTCGCTCGTGGCCTACGCCGCCTTGACCAGGGCGATCCTGACCCAGTTCGGCGAGTCGCCCCGGCTCCGCCGCCTGGTTCAGATCGATATGTCGACACTGGCCCTGACCAGGGTCCTGCCGGGCGGGTCGGCGGCGGGGACCGGGCTGGGCTTCCGGCTGCTCACTGGCTCCGGCGTCGACAAGGCCGACGCCGGCCTGACCCTGGCGCTCCAGAGCATCGGCTCGGCGGTGATCCTCAACAGCCTGCTGTGGATCGGCCTCGTGCTGTCGATCCCGTTCCGGGCGCTGGTCCACACCCCGGGCTCGGAGAACGCCGTCCCCAAGATCTTCTACGTCGCCGCCGCCTTCATCGGGGTGGTCCTGGCGGGACTCTTCGGCTTCATCGTCCTGTCGTTGACCCGTGGCCAGGAGCGCTCGCTCCGGCTGGTGCGCAAGATCTGCTCCCGGGTCAAGTTCCTCAACGAGGTGACGATCGTCGGCACGATCCAGCGCATCGCCGACCAGCTGCGACTGATCAAGGCGAACCGGTCGCTACTGGCCCGGGCGATCGGCTGGGCAGGTGCCAACTGGCTGCTCGATGCCGGGGCACTGTGGGTGTCGCTGGCGGCGTTCCACTATTACCTGACCCCCGATGCCCTGCTGATCTCCTACTCGCTCGCCAACATTGTGGCGGTGATCCCGCTTACTCCAGGGGGGGTTGGCCTCGTCGAGGTTGTGCTGACCACCGTCCTGGTTGCCTTCGGGGCCTCCCACGAGGTCGCCGGGCTGAGCGTCATCGCCTACCGGCTGATGAGCTTCTGGCTGCCGATCCCGCTCGGCGGCCTCGCCTACCTCTCCATCAAACTCAAGCAACGCAACGGCGGCACCGAAGCTGCGGAGACCCAACCGGCCACCGAGCCTTGACCCACCTGTTGGTCACGAACGATTTCCCACCCAAGGTGGGGGGGATCCAGACCTACTTGTGGGAGCTGTGGCGCCGGCTTCCGCCCGGCAGTTTCACGGTGCTCACCGGATCCCATCCGGGCGCCGCCGCCTTCGACGAAAGCCAGCCCTACCGCATCGATCGGATCGCCGCGCCGGTGCTCCTCCCGACCCCGGCGCTGCGCCGGCGGGTCGTCGAGCTGGCCGCCGAGACCGGCGCCCGCTTCCTCGTGGTCGACCCGGTGCTCCCGCTCGGGCTGGCGGCGTTAGGCCTGGGCCCTCCGTTTGCCCTTGTCGGTCACGGCGCCGAGATCACCGTGCCGGGGCGGCTGCCCGGCTCCCGGGCGGCGCTGGGCCGGGTAGTCCGGGCGGCGATCGGGTCGGTGGCTGCCGGCGGCTACGTCGCCGACGAGCTCCGCCGTGCGGCAGGGGTCGCCATCGACGTTGCCGTGGTGCCGCCGGGGGTCGATGCGCAGCGGTTCCGCCCTATCGAGGGCGTCGCTGAGGCCCGCCGGTCGTTCGGCCTGCCGGAGGCCGGGCCGCTGGTCGTCAATGTGGGGCGGCTGGTGCCCCGTAAGGGGGTGGACGTGCTGATCGGTGCCGCTGCCCGGCTGCGGCGCTCGTTCCCCGAGCTGACCCTCGCGGTGGCCGGGACCGGGCGGGACCGGGAGCGGCTGGAGCGGTTGGCCCGGCGGCGGGGGGCGCCGGTCCGGTTCCTGGGCAAGGTCCCCGACGACCGGCTACCGGCGCTCTACGGCTGTGCCGACGTCTTCGCCGCCCCGAACCGCAGCCGGTGGTTCGGGCTGGAGCAGGAGGGCTTCGGCATCGTCTTCCTCGAGGCGGCCGCCTGCGGTGTCCCCCAGGTCGCCGGGCGAAGCGGGGGAGCGCCGGAGGCCGTCCGGGACAACGAGACCGGTCTGCTGGTCGACGACCCGTCCGACGACCGCCAGGTGGCTGGGGCGCTCGGGCAGTTGCTGGACGATCCCGCTGCCCGGGCGCGGATGGGCGAGGCTGCCCGCCGGCGGGCCGGGGCGGAGTTCTCCTACGACGTGCTCGCCGCCCGGCTCAGGGCCTACCTGGCGGAGCTGGCGGCCCGGGTGGGCCAAGGGTAATCCGGAAGGAACGCTGCGGACGCCAGCCGTCCACGGGTTACCAACGCGATCCGCTCGCAGAGCCTTGTGGTCAGCCGAGGTATCCCTCGACCGTGTTCTCGTCACGGATCGTGGCCTCGTCCGGGTTGAGGCCGGCCCGGCGCCGGGCACGACGCTGATGCAGCAGGTCCCAGCACTGGTCCAGGGCGACCTCGAGGGCACGGAGCCGCTCCCGCTCCTCGGGGGTCGTGACACCGTGGGCTTCCTTGTTGTACAGCTCGTGCTCCTCGTTGGCGAGGGCGTTGATCTTCTTGATGATCTCTTCGTCGTCCATGTGGGCCTCCGAGCTCAGCGGTCGAAGAGGGCTCGCACCGCCTCAATCGTATCGGCTTCCTGAGCGCTCTTTTCCTCCCGGTAGCCCTTGATCCGGGCGAAGCGCAGCGCCATGCCGCCCGGGTAGCGGGAACTGCGCTGGATGCCGTCGAACGCCACCTCCACCACCAGCTCCGGCCGGACGTAGACCGTGATCCCTTCGTGGTGGGTCTCCAGGGCTGCGAGCCGTTCGGTCTGCCAGGCCAGCACCTGGTCGGTCATCCCCTTGAACGTCTTGCCGAGCATCACGAAGCCCCCGTCCTCGCTGCGGGCGCCGAGGTGAAGGTTGCTCAGGTAACCGCGGCGCCGGCCGTGGCCCCACTCGGCGGCGAGGACGACCAGGTCCAGCGTGTGCGCCCGCTTGACCTTCAGCCATCCGGCCCCCCGCCGCCCCGCTTCGTACGGGGCGTCGAGGGCCTTGACCATGATTCCCTCGTGGCCGGCAGCGATCGCCTGGTCCAGGGCGGCCTCCGCCCCCGCCGCGTCGTCGAGCACAGCCCGCGGGATCGTCAGCGGGGCGAAGGCGCCGGCCAGGGCGGCGAAGCGTTCCGCCTCGGGCCGGTCGATCAGGTCCTCGCCGTCGAGGTGCAGGCAGTCGAACAGGAAGGCGGTCAGCGGGAAGGCCGGCGTCCCCTGGTTGCCGAACCGGCCCATCGTCTCTTGGAACCGCCGCGGGCGGCCACCCGCCTCCAAGGCGATCAGCTCGCCGTCGAGGACGAACCGTGTGGGGCCGCCCAGCACCGACTGGACGACCTCGGGGACCCGCCCGGTCATGTCGGCCAGGTTGCGGGTGAACACCCTGACCTGCGGACCGCTGCGGTGGATCTGGACCCGCACCCCGTCGACCTTCCACTCGACCGCAGCCGGGCAGATGCGGGCGAGCGCCTCAGCCGGGTTGGCGGCGCTCTGGGCAAGCATCGGGCGCAGCGGGCGGAGGAGCTGGAGGCGCAGGTCGCCCAGCCGGTGATCGAGGGCGGCGGCCGCCACCGCCGGCAGGTCGCCGGCCACCAGCAGTGCCCGGCGCACCTCGGCCGCCGGGACCCCCGCCGCCCGGCCCACCGCCTCGATCATCACGCCGGCGGCTGCCCCCTGGCGCAGCTCGCCGGACAAGAGCGACAGGAGGAAACGGCGCTCGGCGCCGGTCAGCGGGGCGAACAGCGCGGTGAGCTCCTGCTGCCGCCGTGCCTGGGACCCGGCCCCCGCCGTCCCGCGCAGCCGCTCGAAGGCCGCCTCGACGCTCAGGAGTCCCATCGACGGTTCTGCTGTGGCGGCCGGTGGCAACGAGCGCAGCGAGGCCCACCCGGTGCCGGTGGCCGGGATGTCGCCGGAGAGGTAGGCAACCGCCACCGGGAGCTCCGCCCGGGTGGCGCGGCGCAAGAGGGACGCCAGGGCGTCGATCTTGGCCAGCCGGCTCGGCTGGGCGGCCACCACCGCCGACGTCGCCACCACCTCGGCGAGCAGCATGGGGGAGATTGTGATCGATACTGGTGGGCGGGCGAGGAGGTGCCGACGTGAACGAAGACAAAGACGAGGTGGGCGAGCTTGATCGCCAGGTCGAGCGGGGGGCGCTGTTCATGCACGCCTCGTTCGATCGCATCGCCGCCCGGTCGAGCGGGATCGAGGGCCGGCTGGACGAGCTGATCGAGGTCCTCCAGGACAAGGGGGTGATCGGCGAGGACGAGCTGACCCCGCCGGCCCCGGCGCACCCTGCCCCGGCCCCCGATCCGGAGTCGCCGGCTGAGCCCCCACCGGTCCAATGGCCGTCGATCGCCCTGCGCGGCCAGGTCGGCCCGCCGAAGCCGCCGGTCGAAGTCAACTGCGCCGAGCGCATGCACGTCTGCCATGCGGTCTGCTGCAAGCTGAGCTTCGCCCTGACCGCCCAGGAGGTCGACGCGGGCAAGGTGCGCTTCGACCTGGGGTTCCCCTACATGATCCGCCACGACGCCGACGGCTTCTGCACGCACAACAACCGGGAGACCGGCTTCTGCGGGGTCTACGCCGACCGCCCGGGGATCTGCCGGCACTACAGCTGTGCCGGGGACGGCCGGATCTGGAAGGACTTCGACAAGATGGAGCTGAATCACGAGTGGCTGGAAGCCAACCTGGGCGACGCCCACCGGATCCGCCTCCGCCTCGACCTGCCCCTGATGGAGGAGTAGCCTCCAACTTCTTATTAACCGCGGTTCCCTGGACCGTCGATTTACTGACGGCTCAATGGGTGGTTTCGATGCGCGCGGTGGTTATTATTAGTACTTCGCCAAACCGGCGGCCGGGTGCAGGCCGTAGCGCCCGCCCGTGCTGCCTTCTTGAGGGGGGGTCCTCTTGGTGCACGCGCCGCGCGTACTGGCGGCCGCCCGAAGCTGGGTGGCCACTGCTCTGTCCTGCCTGCTGGTCGCCGCCGTCCTGGCGGTGCCCGCAGTGACGAAACTCGCCACGGCGCACGCGGCGGGCAACGTGCTGGTGGCCGTCGGCGACATCTCCTGCGACAGCTGCAACGCGTCGGCGACCGCAGGGCTGGTGAGCTCGATCAACGCCTCGACCCCGATCACCGACCTGGCGGTCCTGGGCGACGCCCAGTACGAGGCCGGCTACCCCAGCGACCACACCCCGAACGGGACCGGTGTGCAGCTCAGCCAGTACACCAGCGAGTACGCCAGCACCTGGGGAGGGTTCAACAGCATCGTCCGGCCGGTGCCCGGGTTCTATGACTACGGCGACTACAACGAGAACGACCAGCCTCCGTACGACCCGAACCCGGCCTACTTCACCTACTTCCAGAGCGAGTTGCCGCCCTCGGGTGCCCTCAGCGGCAGCACCGCTCACTGGTACGCCTACACGGTGGCCGGGTGGACGGTCATCGCACTCGACGAGGAGTGCGGTGCGATCGGTGGGTGCGGTCCCGGGTCGCCTGAGGAGACCTTCCTCAAGAACACGTTGAACGCCGCCGGCAACAGCTGCGTCATCGCCTACACGCACGCCCCGTACTTCTCCAACGGCGAGTTCGCCGGCAACGACAGCGAGCTCGGCACCTTCTGGTCCGACCTGTACAACGCCCATGCAGCCATCGTGTTGGCCGGGCACGCGCACAGCTACGAGCACATGGTGCCGCTGGACCCGAGCGGGACCGAGGACGACGCCGATGGGATCACCCAGTTCGTCGTCGGGACCGGTGGGGCGCCGTTGAGCCCGGATGTCAACAGCTACCCGACCGTGTACCAGTCGGATGCCAGCTACGGGGTCCTGCAGCTGACGCTGAACGCCACCAGCGCCGACTACTCGTTCATCACGACCAGTCACGCGTCCCCGGACAGCGGCACCGTCAACTGCATCGTCACCCCGAGCGCACCGGTCCGGGTCGGCGCCACCCCCGGCAATGGCTCGGCGTCGGTCTCTTGGGCGAACGGGAGCGCCCGGGTGCCGGACTCCTACACGGTGACCCCGCTGCTGAACGGCGTCGCGCAGGCAGGGGCGCAGACGGTCAACGGGGCCACCACGCAGGCCACGATCACCGGTCTTGCCAACGGCTCCACGTACAGCTTCCAGGTGTCCGCCACCAACGGGAAGGGCACCGGTCCGGCTGCCGTTTCCAATGCCGTCACTCCCAGCGGCTCGTTGACGGGCTCGGCGCCGGGGTCGCCCACCAATGTGGTGGCGGCGGCCGGGAATGGCAAGGCCACGGTTTCCTGGTCGCCGCCGGCGAACAACGGCGGGTCGGCGATCACCGGCTACACGGTCACCCCGTTCATCGGCTCCGCGGCGCAGCCCTCGCAAAGCGTCGGCGGGTCGGCAACCCAGGTCGCGGTCAACGGGCTGACCAACGGCACCTCGTACACGTTCACCGTCACGGCCAACAATGGCATCGGGGCCAGCGCGCCCTCGGCGAGGTCCAACGCGGTCAGCCCGGCCGCCCCGCCGGGCGCTCCCAGCGCGGTGGTTGCGGTCGCCGGTTCCGGCAGTGCAAGCGTCTCCTGGTCGCCGCCTGCGAGCAACGGGGGCTCGCCGGTCACCGGCTACACGATCACACCCGCCATCGGCGAGGTGGCGCAGCCTCCGACGAGTGCCGGAGGCTCGGCGACCAGCGCGACGATCACCGGGTTGACCAACGGCACCGCCTACCAGTTCTCGGTCACGGCCCACAACGCCCAGGGGAGCGGGCCCGCCTCCCAACCGTCCAACGTGGTGACCCCGGCAGGCACCATTGATGGGGGTGGTGGCGGTGGCGGCGGGACCAATCAGGGCTACTGGCTGGTCGCCACCGATGGCGGCATCTTCAACTACGGCA
>DAIQBQ010000010.1:0-21707 GCA_036781065.1 Actinomycetota bacterium | reverse complement strand
AAGAAAGGAGCCCGAATGGCTTGACAAGGCTTAGAGAACCTTCAAACCTCGCGGGCTATCCAGGCGATCCCAGCGATTCGCTGCTGGTGCTATCGTGACGCTGGCTGTGGTGGCTGAGAAACAGGTACCCCTGGCTGGGGTCGATGGACCATCACCGGGGGGCCTCACAGACCGCCGCGAAACCTGCTCTCCGGGCTTCCAATGGAGGCCCGGCCAGGTGTCTCGCTGCGCAAAGATGGGGTGCTCGTCGAGTAAGGGGGCCGCCGGTTGCCGTTGTCCATGACATCGGGTCTGCGGTCCACGACCTCGCAGCCCTACGAGCTTCCTGACTTCTACGTCCCCTGGCCTGCACGCCTCAATCCCCATCGGGAGCGCGCCCGGAGCCACGCCAAGGCTTGGGCCAGGTCCGTGGGCATTCTGGACGACTCCAAGTCAACTGACGGCTCCGCGGTCTGGGACGAGGCCGCCTACGACGCTCACGATTACACCTTGCTCTGCGCCTACACCCACCCCGACTGCTCCGCCGAGGAGTTGGAGCTGGTCACGGACTGGTACGTGTGGGTGTTCTTCTTCGACGACTACTTCCTTGATCGCTACAAGCGGACCGAGGACGCGGCTGGCGCCCGTGAGTATCTCGACGCGCTCGGGGCCTACATGCCGCTCAGCGCGAGCGCCAGCGCCGACGCCGCGATGCCAGCGCCTACCAACCCGGCGGAGGCCGGGCTGGCCAACCTGTGGGCCCGGACGGTGCCGACGATGTCGCCCGCATGGCGGGCCCGCTTCGCGGTGACACTGCGGGACCTGCTGTGGGAATCCGTCTGGGAGCTGGCGAACATCGCCAGGCGTCGCGTCGCCAATCCCATCGAGTACGTGGAGGGGCGCCGGAAGGTGGGCGGGGCCCCGTGGTCCGCATGCCTGGTCGAGCACGCCACCGCCGAGATCCCGCCCGGCCTCACGGCCACGCGACCGATCCGGGTTCTCACCGAGACATTCGCCGACGCCGTCCACTTCCGCAATGACATCTTCTCCTACCAGCGGGAGATTGAGTCCGAGGGCGAGACCGCCAATGCGGTGCTGGTGGCCATGCGGTTCTTCGACACGGACCCGCAGACCGCCGCGGGCATCGTCAACGACCTGATCACCTCGCGGCTTCACCAGTTCGAGAACACCGCTCTCGCCGAGCTGCCAGCGTTGTTCGAGGAGCACCGCGTCGACCCCTTCGGCCGCCTGCAGGTTGCCGCCTACGTGAAGGGCTTGCAGGACTGGCAATCCGGGGGCCACGAGTGGCACCTGCGCTCCAGCAGATACATGAACCAGGGAGCCAGACCCGGCCAGATGTGGAAACCGGCGGACCTCAGCACCGGGTCCGGCCGGCTCCTGTCGCCGGAGGCCCTCGGTCTCCAAGGCGTGCGTAACTTCCAGCACGCTCCCTACCGGCCCGTGGGACCGGTCGCCATCCCCGAGCTCGCGATGCCCTTCCCGGTCCGCCGGAACCCCCACTTGGAGGTCGCCCGCCGGCACAACAGGGCATGGAGCGAAGAGATGGGCCTACTGGATGCCATCGCCGGCCTTTCGGGCACAAGCATCTGGGACGCCCGCAAGCTCGAGGCCGGAGACTTCCCCCTGGCCGCGGCGGTCGACTTGCCGGAGGCGTCCGAAGACCAGCTGGTCCTGGCGTCGCAGTGGCTCACCTGGGCGACGTGGTGCGACGACCACTTCCCCGCCATCTTCGGCAACGCCCGCGACATGGCGGGCGCCAAGGTGTTCGTCGCCCGCATGCCGGCCTTTATGCCGCTCGACCTCGGCCCGACGCCTCCACCGGCACACCCGGGGGAGCGGGCACTTGGCGACCTGTGGTCCCGGACCGCGCCCGGTATGTGTCAGCTGGCCCGCGGCCGGCTGCGGGGGGCGATCGAGGAGATGTTGGAGAGCTGGCTGTGGGAGCTGGCGAACCACATCCAGCACCGGGTCCCAGACCCCATCGACTACTTCGAGATGCGGGTGAAAACCTTTGGATGCGAGTTCATGATCGCGTTGCGATCGATGGCTGGGCTACCGCAGCTTCCCGCGGCGATCGCCGCCACCCGGCCGCTGCAAGCCATGACCGGCGCCGCGGCCAACTACACCAGCCTGACCAACGACCTTTACTCCTTCCGCAAGGAGGTGGAGTTCGAAGGGGAGCTGAACAACGGGGTGCTGGTCATGCAGGCGTTCCTCGACTGCGACGTCCCCGCCGCCATGGACGTCATCGCTCGACTGATGACCTCCCGGCTTGAGCAGTTCGACCACGTCGCTGCTACGGAGCTGCCCTCGCTCCTGAAAGAGTTCGACGTGGATGCCGCCACCGAGGAAGTGGTCGGCCGCTATGTGCAGAGCCTGAAGGACTTCATGGCGGGGGAGTTGTACTGGCACGGGGAGGTCTCCCGGTACTCCGACACCGAACTGGAGCGGAGCAGGCCGGCACCTCCCGAACGGTTGTGGGTAATTCCCCAGGGCCTCGGCACCGCCGCTGCCCGGATCGGGTCTGTCACCCGGTCATGGGTCGCCCTGTAGCTCAGCGGCTGGCCAGAAGACCGATGAGTCCGACAAGCGTAAGGATCGCCCCACCGATGATCGTCGGCACGGCCAGTGTCTGAAAGTTCCGGGCCATCTCGTTCGCCGAGGCGGCCATCGGCCCGGGCCTCGAGGGCCGTCGGCCTGCGGGCTTGACCTTCTTCATGATGAGGCTCAATATGCCCCAAACGACGCAAACAGCTCCAACCAACAACACCATCCCGAAGATCTGAGCTGCCACAGCTTCCCCCGTCCGTTCGGCACATCGACGACCTGACCGCTTCCCGCGCAGCTTATCCGGGCCGCCCTCGACCGCGAAGCGCTCCGGCCCTCTACGCCCTGCGAAACGTCAGCCACACTTGTGTAGCCTTCTTGGCAATGAAACGATTAAATACAGAGTTGAAGTATCAATAATAGGTATCTATCGAAATCGGTCGTCAGCGATGTGCTTCTGGTCCGTTCCGAAACGAACATTACTGTGTAATGACACTCATAGTGCGTCTTGATAGGCCCGCTTGATACCTGTAGCATCTCTTGAAACGGAAAAATGGGGACCGTTTTGGAGGAGGTTGGCATGAACGTAAATGAAGGTCAACATCGTGCGGTCCGGAGCACCTGGTCAGGCCTCGACATGTCGAACTTCGGCGCGTACAAGGAGGCGCTCCAGCTACGGCTGGTCAACACGATCTGGGACGATGAGCAGCTGAGGTCAGACTTCTTCAGCGACCCGAAAAAGGTCTTGGCCGCAGAAGGTGTGATCGATCTGCCAGATGCGCTCCATGTGGAAGTTCTACAGGAGAAGGACGAAGTATTCCGGTTTGTGGTGCCGGTGAGCCCCCCGATGGACGAGGCATGGGTTCGCTATGAGCAGATGGCCAGCTGGTACCTGTTCGCCGTAGGGTGGTGGTGGTGGATGACCCGGGAGGGCCGGCCACAGGCCGCCGAGAAGCTCCGCAATGGCATCCAGGTGGCAATCATCGGCAAGATCTGGAAAGATCCTGCATACCGGGAATGGATCCTCAAGGACCCGAAGGCGGCACTGTCCAGCGAGACCGGCCTCACCTTCCCGTCCAGCCTGGCGGTTGAGCCGCTCGAAGACACCCCGCAGCTCATGCATCTTGTGGTGCCTCGCCGGCCTACGGAGAACGCATGGGCGAATGAGGCAAACGATGTCGGGGCCATCTTCGTCGCCGCACACACCTGGTGGTGGTGGCTTTCGGGGCTGCGCCTGGCGGGGCCTTCGCCCGGAACCGTCTCCGGTTGGGTCTCCTAGCGCCTGGCGACCGCGGCGCGAGCGGCCGGGCGAGGTGCATCCGGAGGCGCGAGGTGACGTTGCCTTGGATGAACCCGCCCGGCGGCTCGGAGCCCTCCCGTATGACTCGGAGCCCTCCCGCATGAACTGACCCCGGGAAGGATCGCTACTCAGCCGACCTGGGCCGCCGACTCGTAGTCGGCGCCCTGGAAGTCGTCGCACAGGGAGACGCAGGCGTCCCGCCGGTCCCGGAACCCGGGCTTGTGCTTCCAGGCCGCCCGCGACTCGGCGTCCTCCCAGGCGGCGAACGAGATGAAGTGGCGTGGGTTGCCGGTCTCCTGCATCAGCCCGGCGTACTTGAACCCGGGGCAGTCGGCCTTCGTCCACTCCAGGAACTCGACCCACAGCCGCTGGAACGTCTCCTCGTTGCCCGCCCCCACCTTCCAGCTACCCGATGCGTACTCGTCGCCCATCGCTGTCCCTCCATCCCTTGAGTCCCGAAACCGCCTGACCGCGAGGAATCTAGGGGGCGGCCATTCCCTGGCCATTCCCAGGGCGCGGCGAGGCGGAGAAAACCTGGGGCCGAGCGAAGCTCAGAACCGCTTGCGGGCGGTCCGGGACGCCCCCAACAGCTCCAGCGCCTGCTGGGCCTCGCTGTCCAGCGCCGACCCGTCGTCCATCGCCTCGGCCGCCTGCCGCTTGGCCCGGGCGGACCAGAACGGCTGCCCGGCCTGCTCGTACAGGTCGGCCCCGGCTCGGAATCGGCGGGCGGCCTCTTGGCGGTCGCCGGCGCTCAACGCGGCTGACCCGGCAGCGGTCTCGGCCATGGCCCGCCAGGCGGAGGACTGGAAGATTCCGGCGACCTTGTCTGCCTCGGCGGCGTGCCAGTTCGCCCGCTCGGTGTCTCCCACCAGCGCGTAGACCTCGGCTGCCACCGGGTGGATCAGCGCGCTGCAGGTCGGGCAGTCGCCGTAACGGGCGGCCGCACGGGCGGCCGACCGGACCGCGGCCACGGCGGCGGTCGGGTCGCCGGACTCGAGGGCGTCGAAGCCAGCCGTGGCGTAGAGTCGCCCCCAGGCGTGGGGAGCCATCGGCGAGACGACCGCGATCGCCATGCCCCGGCGCACGAACTCCCTGGCAGCCGCGCTGTCTCCCCGGCACGCCGACAGCTCGCCCAGCCGCTGCCACGGCAGCACTCCGGAGCTGACCCCGAACTCTGCATGGAGCTCGCAGCTCCGCTCCAGGCACGCCGCCGCCTCGTCCCACCGCCCTTGGAGGAGCAGCGACTCGCCGAGCAGGCACCAGGCAAACGCCTGGGCCCGCTTTGCCCCCTTGCGCACGGCGAGGTCCAGGATCTGGCGGGCGTAGTCCTCGACGCTGGCGAAGAGGTCGTCGCCGTAGAGGTGGTACTGGCCGATGCAGTGGTGGAGGTCGAACACCCGCCCGAGCCAGCCGGTTCCGGCCTCGCCGTTTTCCGTCCCGGGCAGGCCGAGCATCGAGCGGCGTTGGAGCTCCTCGGTGACGCCATCGCGCCACGACCCCTTGAAGTGAAAGACGATCGCCAGGTTCTCCCTGGCGGCCACGATG
Organism: Actinomycetota bacterium; assembly: GCA_036781065.1. GTDB lineage: Bacteria > Actinomycetota > CADDZG01 > JAHWKV01 > JAOPZY01 > DAIQBQ01. The sequence continues at coordinate 16,315 of DAIQBQ010000010.1, read as the reverse complement.
TCGGCGGCTTCGCCGAGCCGCTCGACGACTGCAAGGTTCTCCCTGGCGGCCTGCTCGGCTTCGTCGATGCGACCGGTCTGCCAGAACAGGCCCGCCTCAACGCCGCGCGCCCGCCCCGCTTCGAGCTCGTCGCCCGCCCGGCGGGCAAACGTCACGGCGGCGGTCACGTGTGGCTGGGCAGGGATGGCCCGGTGGTGCATGAGGTGGCTCTGGGCCGCCTTGCGGTGCAGCGAGCTCAACCAGAGCGGGTCCGTGCCGGCCGGGAGGGCCGCCAGCGCACCCTCGAACGCGCTTGCCGCCCCGGCGGCGTCGCCCGACTGGAGCCGCAGGTCGCCGACGCGCTCCCAGACCTCGGCTCGCATCGCCGGGTCCTGGTTCTCGCCGGTGCGGATCTCTTCGTAGAGCCGCTGGGTGGCGCCATCCGGCTCGGCGCCGGCCTCCTGCGCCAGGACCTTGAACAAGCGGTCGTACTGGCGCAGGGCATCGTGCTTCCTGCCGGTCAGCGCATAGAGCTGCATGAGCCGCCGGTGGATCGCCTCGTTGGCCGGATCCGCAACCACAGCCCGGTCGAGCGCCGCCAGTGCCCCCTCGAGGTCGGTGCCCGCCGACAGCAGGTCGGACAGCTCGATCAGCAGCGAAACGTACTCGCTGTGAAGGTCGTCGTGACGCCGCACCGCCCAGTCCTCGTACCGGTCCTCGGGGAGCAGGTCCCCGCCGTAGAGCGCCGCCGCAATGCGGTACGCGGCCGGGTCCTTCGTGCGCCGCGCCTCGTCCGCGGCCCGCTCGAAGTGGTCGACGTCGACCCAGACGCCCGCCGGCAACGACAGCGTCTCGGCGACGAAGCCGATGTACGGGGAGGGTCCGCCGGCGTTGGGGTCGATGGACCGGCGGGCGGCGTAGACCGCCTTCCGCAACTGGTTGGCGGCGGCATCGGGGTTGAGGTCGGGCCACAGCACGTCCATCAGCTGCTCACGGTGCATGCGATGGCCCGGCGCCAGGCAGAGCAGCTTGACCAAGTGGCTCGCCTTGCGCAGCCGCCAGCTGCCGTCTGCGATGACCCGGGTCCCGACCGCGACCCGGAATCCACCCAGGAGGCGAACCTGCAGGTCGCCCCCGTTGCTCCCCGCGTCGCCCATCTGCCCCGGCCCCCCGACCGCTCGCTGACATCGCCAAGGGTTCCCGGAAAAGTCTACTGTCGCCTGGTTGCTCCGCCGCCTGACCACACCCTTCTGGCACCACCCCATAGCCGCCGACGGTGGTGCCTGCCTCCCCACGCCGATGTTCGTACTGGCAGGATTGTTCAGCCGGGGGGCGGACTGGCTTACTGCTGAGGTCACATAAAAAGCGCCCAGGTCGGAAGGAACGGAGGGTTCTCGCCCCGCTCGGCCGGGCCTGATCTCGGGAGGTGGCAGATGGCCAGGTACCAGGGTGGCGACGTCTCCGCTCATCATCTGAGCACGACGTTCACGCGATCGGTGGCCTCGCTGGCCCACCGGGAGTTCTCGGCCTCCCGGCTCCGTGGCTCGGAGTCGGCCAGGGGGGCCAAGCTTGCCTCCAGTCCAATCCCGGTCCACGACACGAACGGGGAGCCGCTGTTCCACGACTACTTGTTGGAAGGCCCCGAGGGCGTCGTCGGGACAATCCGCACGGCGGCTCACCGAGCGCTCGGAAGCCCGCTGGTCTCGGTCAGCCATGGGGCTCCGGGATGGGAGCCGGGCGCCGCGGTGCGTCTGGCGGTCAACGCCCTGCACGCCAGCGCTCCCGATGCCATCGTGGAGTCCTCCCGCCTCGTCTGCTACGCCTACCCGAAGCTGGCCGTGGAACTCGCCTACCGGGTAGGCTCCGAGCGGGCAACCGGCCTCTTCGACGCCTCGAGTGGCAACCCCGTCCTCCCCTCCGACGACACCGACAACCAGGTCGCCAGCTACTCGATGCTGGAGTCGCTGGCAGGGGTGGACGAGCGGCTGGAGGCCTTCGCCCGGTCGGAGGCCGCGATCGCCGCGGCGGCCGAGGCGCCGGAGCTGCTCCACTTCCCATTGGTCACCAGCCAGCAGGTGCTGCTGTCGCCGTACTGCCCGGACAGTCCGATCGGGCTGACCCACTACGCGCAGATCCTCGACTACTTCTGCGTCGACGCCAGCGCGCAGATGCTGCTCGAGCACTACGGCTGGAACTACACCCAGAACCAGATCGCCGGGCCGATGGGGACCAGCGCCGCCCAAGGCGGCACCACGGGGGCCGGGTTGACGTCGGGCTTCAAGCTGCTGACCGACGCCACGCTGCTGCTGACGTTTGATGGCGGGGCCAGCCGGGACCAGCAGTTCGCCGACGCGGTGACCGAAATCTCGGCCAACCGCCCGCTGTTCACCCAGGTCCCCCACCACTACCGGGTCTGCGTGGGCTACTCCGACAACTTCGCCATCACCCTGCTCGGCGGCGACGGCCGCATGCTGTACATCTACGACCCATGGCCGTGGAACCCGGATCAGTGCAGCCCGGGATCGCCATACTGGGAGTCGTGGAACGTGTCGCCGGTGATGTGGTTTGGGATCGTCCACCACGCCTGACCGCCTGATCGGCGCGGTCGCCCAGCAGGCATTCGATTCGCCGGTGGTGGGTCGGCAGGAGCTGGTTGCCGGAGCACCGGAGCCGGTGGTCGGGCTGGATGGCAGCCTCGACTACTGGCTCGTGGCCGGCTACCGGGACGGGCTGGTGCTTGCCGTCGCCCGCGTGCTCCCGGACGGGCAGCTCGCCACGGTCGGGGAGCTTCGAGCCCCTGCCGACGACGCCGCCCATGCGGTCACCGGGTTGAGTAGCGCCGGGGCCAAGCGTCGGGCTGCCCAGCTGGGGCCGGATGGGGGCTCGGTGGCCGAGCCGGTGCTCGTCCACGACGGGCCGCGCGGGAGGGAGGCCTGGCTGTTGACCCTCACCGCCGCCGACGGCTCCTCCCGCCATGTTTTCGCCACGGGGGCAGGGGAGTACGAGCAGCGGGCTGGGCCTGCCTGACGGTCTGGGGCCCCGGACCCCGGCCCCGCTCTCCCGCCGGCAAGATCGTTCTTTGGAACGTGGCGGCTCTATTTGACCCTTCACGTTACAAAGAAGGCGTTGCAGAGCCCACCTGCATGCCCCGCCTACTGGATGCCGGTCGCCTCACGCACGTTGTTCAGCACCAGCCGAGCGCGAGCGCGTGCCTTCTCAGCTCCGGCCGTGAGCACGTCGTCCAGTTCGCTGCCCGATTCCATGAGCGCGACGTAGCGGGCACGCAGTGGTCCCAGTTGGTCGTTGAGTACCTCGAACAGCAGGTTCTTCAGGTCACCCCAGCCCATGCCGCCGGCTTCGAGGCGCTTGCGCGTGTCGGCGGTGACGTCGGGCGCGGCGAACTGCTCGAGGACCTGGAAGGCCGACGAGCTGTCCGGGTCCTTCGGGTCCCCGACGGGCGTGCTGTCAGTGGGGATGCGCCGCACCAGCTTCTTGAGCTGCGACTCGCTGACGAACAGTGGGATGGTGTTGCCGTAGCTCTTACTCATCTTGCGGCCGTCGATACCGGGCAGCATCTTGCTGGTGTCGGCTTCCGGCATGACCAGCTGAGGAATTTTCAGTTTGTGATGCTCACCGCCGAACAGGTGATTGAACGAGCCGGCGATATCGGCGGCGTACTCGACGTGCCGTGACTGGTCCTTGCCGACCGGCACGACGTCGGAATCCATGAGAAGGATGTCGGCAGCCATCAGGACGGGGTAGTTGTACAGTCCCATGTTGATGCCCGCGTCAAGGTCTTCCTTGCCCGCTTCGGCGTTCTTGTCCCGCGCTGCCTTGTAGGCGTGAGCGCGATTCATCAGCCCCTTACCCGTCACGCAAGACAACACCCAGGCCAGCTCGAATGTCTCCGGTACGTCGGACTGTCGGTACATGGTGATGCGCTCGGGGTCGAGGCCCGCCGCGATCCAGGTGGCCGCCACGGAGCGGGAGTAGTGACGCAGCAGCTCAGGGTCGCGGAGAACCGTTAGCGCATGGTTAGTCAGCGATGAAGTACATCGCGTCGTACTGTTCGGCGAGCTCCAGCGCCGGCCGGATCGCGCCAATGAGGTTGCCGAGGTGCGGCTCGCCGGTAGGGCGTTTCCGGGGTGAGTGAGCAGCCAGGGGTGTGATCACGCCCGTTTCTGCTCAGTCGGCCCGGATCTCAGCCCCGCTGCTTGTGGCCGCCGCGGCGGGCAGATCCCACTGTCCTGATAGCAGGCGGATTCCGCCGGAAAACAGGACAGTTGCCTGCGGCGGCCAAACGCCACTCACGCCTTTTCGAAAATAGGACTCGTTCAGCTGGCGAGCCGCCTGCGGCCCTCGAACTGGGCCCGCTCGGTCGAACCCTCCAGCGCCAGCGTCGTCGCCGCGCCCCCGCTCACAACCTTGGCGATCTCGTCGAAGTACCCGGCCCCCGCCTCCCGCTGGTGGCGGGTCGCCGTGTAGCCCTCAGGCTCCAGTGCGAACTCCCGCTCCTGCACCGCCAGGTAGGCGGTCATGTCCTGGGCGGCGTACTGCGACGCCAGCTCGAACATCGACACGTTCAGGGCGTGGAAGCCGGCCAGGGTGATGAACTGGAACCGGTAGCCCATCGCCCCCAGCTCCTTCTGGAACCGGGCGATCGTTGCCTCGTCCAGGTGCTTGCGCCAGTTGAACGACGGAGAGCAGTTGTAGGCCAGCAGCTTGCCCGGGTACTCCTCCAGCACGCCCTCGGCGAAGCGCCGGGCCTCGTCCAGGTCCGGGGTCGCCGTCTCGCACCACACGACGTCGGCGTAGGGGGCGAAGGCCCGGCCCCGGGCGATCGCCGCCTCGATCCCCGCCCGCACCCGGAAGAAGCCCTCCGGTGTGCGTTCACCGGTCAGGAACCCGGCGTCGCGCGGGTCGACGTCGGAGGTGACCAGTGTCGCCCCCAGCGAGTCCGTCCGGGCGATCAGCACCGTCGGCACCCCGGCGACGTCGGCCGCCAGCCGGGCCGCCTTCAGTGTCCGGATGTGCTGGGCGGTCGGCACCAGCACCTTGCCGCCCATGTGGCCACACTTCTTCTCGGCGGCCAGCTGGTCCTCGAAGTGGACCCCGGCCGCCCCGGCCTCGATCATCGCCCGCATCAGCTCGTAGGCGTTCAGCGGCCCGCCGAACCCGGCCTCGGCGTCGGCTACCACCGGCACCATCCAGTCCCGGGTCAGCCCGCCCTCTGCCCACTCGATCTGGTCCGCCCTGAGCAGGGCGTTGTTGATCCGCCGCACCAGCGACGGCACGCTGGAAACCGGGTACAGGCTCTGGTCAGGGTAGACGTGCTCGGAGAGGTTGGCGTCGGCGGCGACCTGCCACCCACTCACGTAGATCGCCTGCAGCCCGGCCCGCACCATCTGGACCGCCTGCCCGCCGGTCATCGCCCCGAGGGCGTGGACGTAATCCTCGCGGCGCAGCGCGGCCCACAGGCGCTCCGCCCCGGCCCGGGCCAAGCTGTGCTCGACCGGCACCGACCCGCGCAACCCGACGACCTCGGCGGCGGTGTAATCGCGGCGGCTCCCCTCCCAGCGCTCTTCGGCGGCCCACTCCGCCTCCAGCGCTTCGCCCTGCATCTCCCGGTCCTGCGCCACGCTCAACATCACTGCCTCCTTCACTGCGGTTCGGTCCTTCCGGCGGCCGGCTTGGGACGTGCGAATGGTGCGGCTGCTACTCGACGGGCTCACGACAGGTGCTCGTAGGCGGGCAGGGTCAGGAAGTCGGCCAACGGCTCCTCCAAGGCGACCTGCTCGAAGATCGCCCGGGCCTCGGGGAACCGGCCGGCGTCAAACGCCGCCCCCATGACGGAGCGCAGGGCAGCCAGTTCCTCGTCGATCAGGCCACGGACCAGCGCCGGCGTGACCGCCCGCCCGTCGTCCAACCGGGTCCCGTGGTAGCACCACTGCCAGATCTGCGCCCGGGAGATCTCCGAGGTGGCGGCGTCCTCCATCAGGTTGTTGATTGCCGCCGCCCCTACCCCCCGCAGCCACGACTCCAGGTAGCGGATGCCGACCGACACGTTGTTGCGCAGGCCCTGCTCGGTGACCCCGCTGCCCGGGTGGTCGACGTGCAGCAACTCCCGGCTGGTCACCGAGACGTCTTCCCGCAGCCTCCCCAGCTGGTTGGCCCGGGGGCCGAGGGCCGCGTTGAACACCTCCAGGGCGACCGGCACCAGGTCCGGGTGGGCCACCCAGGTCCCGTCGAAGCCGTCGGCGGACTCCCGCAGCTTGTCCTCCCGCACCTTGGTCAGGGCGGCCTCGGTGACCTGCGGGTCCCGGCGGTTCGGGATGAAGGCGGCCATGCCCCCGATGGCGAACGCTCCCCGCCGGTGGCAGGTCGCCACGAGCAGCTCGGTGTAGGCCCGCATGAAGGGCACGGTCATCGTCACCTGCGCACGGTCGGGCAGGACGAAGCCGGGGTGCACCCGGAACTTCTTGATCATCGAAAAGATGTAGTCCCAGCGCCCGGCGTTGAGCCCGGCGGCGTGGTCCCGCAGCTCCCAGAGGATCTCCTCCATCTCGAAGGCGGCGAGCACGGTCTCGATCAGCACCGTCGCCTTCACGGTCCCGACCTCCAGGCCCAGCGCCTCCTCGGCGGCGACGAACACCTTGTTCCACAGCCGGGCTTCCAGGTGGTCCTCCAGCTTCGGCAGGTAGAAGTACGGGCCGGAGCCCCGGTCGAGCAGCTCCCGGGCGTTGTGGAAGAACGCCAGGCCGAAGTCGAACAGGCTGGCCGAGACCGGCTCGCCGTCGACGAGCAGGTGGCGCTCGGTCAGGTGCCAGCCGCGGGGCCGCACGCACAGCACCGCATGCTGAGCGTTGACCCGGTACCGGCGGCCGTCGGGGGACTCGAACGACAGGGTGCCCCGGACCGCGTCCTGGAGGTTCCGCTGGCCGGTGACCACGTTCTCCCAGGTCGGCGAGAGGGCGTCCTCGAAGTCGGCCATGAACACCTTCGCTCCGGAGTTCAGGGCGTTGATCATCATCTTGCGGTCGGTCGGGCCGGTGATCTCGACACGCCGGTCCTGCAGGTCCTTGGGCACGTCGCCGACCTGCCAGTCGGCGTCCCGGATCCAGCGGGTAGCCTGGTTGAACTCCGGCCACTCTCCGGAGTCGAGGTGGCGCTGGCGCTCGGCCCGGGCTCGGAGCAGGCGCTGCCGGTGCGGGTTGAACCGCCGCTGCAGCTCGGCGACGAAGGCCAGTGCATCGGGGGTCAGCACGGCCGCCAGGGCGCCGTCCATTCCAGGGCCCGCCGGGGCCAGTTCCTCGAGCACCTCGACTCCCCGCTCCAGCTGGTCCGCCTTCATCGTGCCCCCTTGGTCCGTGCTTGTTCGCGCCTTGTTAACCTCAGGTACCCAGAATATTTACTGGTTGGGAGAGTATGCAGACTCTTGATGTAGTTAATTTCTTGGATTCTTGCCAGAACGCGGATTTCTGGGCAAAATTAACTGCGATGAGTGTCCGAGTCGACGGCCTGGTCTTCGGCCAGCGTCTCCGCCAACTGCGCAAGGCGCGGGGGCTGACGCTGGACGCCCTGGGCGACCGGGTCGGGAAGGCCGCCTCGTTCCTCTCGCTGATCGAGAACGGGAAGCGGGAGGCCCGGCTGTCGCTGATCGAGGACCTCGCCTCCGCACTCTCGGTGGCTCCGGCGGAACTGATGACCGCCGAGCCGCTCTCGCGCCGGGCCAGGCTCGAGGTCGATCTGCTCCGAGCGCAGGAGGACCCGCTCTACGAGGGGCTCGGTCTCCCGCCGCTCAAGCCGTCCCGGCAGGTGCCGCCGGAGTTCATGGAGCACGTTCTCGCCCTGTTCGGGGCGCTCAAGGCCACGTCGCCGGGGGAGGTCCGGGTGACCCCGCCGCCGCCCCCTGCCCAGGGCGCCGCCTTCGACGCCCGGCGAGCCAACGCCGCCCTCCGGGCAGAGATGAGGGCACGGGACAACTACTTCCCCGAGATCGAACGTGCGGCAGCCTCAGCGCTGTCGGCCGCGGGCTACGGCGGGGTCGGGGCGGTATCCGAGCGGACGCTGACCGACCTGGTCGGCCACTTCGGCTTCACCCTGCACCGGGTCCAGGACCTGCCGGCGTCGGTTGACTCGGTGGCCGACATGGCCCGCCACCGGATCTACGTCCACCAGCGCAACACGCTGCCGACCCGGGCGGCCCGGTCGGTCGTGCTCCAGACCCTCGGCCACTTCGCCCTCGGCCACTCCGATCCCACCGACTTCGGCGACTTCCTCCGCCAGCGGGTGGAGACCAACTACTTCGCCGGGGCGGTGCTGGCGCCGGAGCAGCCGACGGTCGCCCTGATGCAGGCGGCGGCCGCCCAGGGTGACCTGTCCGCCGAGGACCTGAAGGAGGTCTTCTACATCTCCTACGAGATGGCCGCCCACCGGCTGACCAACCTGGCCACCCATCACCTTGGGGTACGGATGCATTTCCAGCGGGCGGACGCCGAGGGCGTGATCTGGAAGGCGTACGAGAACGACGGCGTCCCGTTCCCCGCCGATGCCGATGGCGTGATCGAGGGCCAGCGGATCTGCCGGCAGTGGGGTACCCGGCAGGCGTTCCAGTCGCACGACAAGTTCGACGAGTACGCCCAGTACACAATGACCCCGGCCGGGGAGTTCTGGTGCTCGACCCACGTCGAGACCGACGTCACGCCGCCGGAGGCGATCACCCTCGGCTGCCGGGCCGCCGACGCCAGGCTGTTCCGCGGCCACGACTCAATCCAGCGGCGGGTGTCGCGCTGCCCCGACGGGGACTGCTGCCGCCTACCTCCGGCGGACGTCGCCGCCCGCTGGCAGGGGAGGGCCTGGCCGGCCGCTCGGGTGCACGGCTACGTGATGGCGACCCTCCCGGCGGGCGCCTTCGCCGGGGTCGACCTGAGCGAGGTCTACGACTTCCTGGACCGCCAGGGGGAGTAGCCACGCGGACCTCCGCTCAGCAAGCCGGCGCTTTAGTGGGAGTCGGCCAGGAAGCTCCGGTAGACGCCCAGCAGCGCTTCCTTCTGGGCCTCGGTGAGGGCCGGGTCGAGGCGGATCGCCCGCTCGGTGTTCCCGGTGTGGTTCGCGCCGGTCTTGGTGCCGGCCACGCTGTCGATCAGTCCCGCCTGGGCGAGCAGCGTCTCGGCCGACAGGTTGAGCGCGGTGGCGATCGACCGCAGCACGCGGACCGAGGGCTGGTGCAGCCCCCGCTCGATCTGACTCAGGTACGGGTTCGACACCCGGGCCAGCTCGGCCAGTTCGCGAAGCGTCAGGTTGGCCAGGCGGCGCTGGGTACGAATGAAACTGCCGAGGTCGTCCATCGCCTCAACAGTGTGCCACTGCTGCCGGGCCAATCCCAAGGGGCCCAGCAGCGTGGCACGGGTACGGCGGGGGGCCGTGGTTACGGGATTACTTGACGCCGGCGGTGGCGCCGACCCGCTCGGCGGTGCGCTTCACCTGGTCGGGCACGGTCTTGCCGGCCTCGGTTGCGACCTCCAGCAGGTTGACGATGAAGTCACGCTGCACGCCCCACAGGCGCTCGAAGAAGCTGTAGTAGTTGTCGAGCTTGGGGGCGGTGAACAGCTCGCCGTTGCTCGGGCTGGTCGTCAGCGTCTTGGCCCAGCTCTTGGCGACCTTGACGGTGGCGTCCTCGAACGTGGTGATGCTCTGCAGGACCTCTTCCTGAAGCGGGGTGACCGCAGTCTCGGCCATAGGATGCTCCTTCCTTTTTCGATTCGACGGGGGGCGAGATCTCTTGCTAAGTATGCCCTCAGTCTGCTAACCTTGTCAAGCAACATCCTGGCCTACACGGCCTACACGGCCGACACGGAAGGGGCGCAGCGCATGGCCGAGACCGAGCAGGTTCCCGTCCTCACCACGATCGACGTTGCCGACCTGGGTGGCTACGTGGGCAAGGTCCTCGGTTCCAGCTCCTGGTGGACGATTACCCAGGAGCAGATCAATGCATTCGCCGATACCACCGGCGACCACCAGTGGATCCACGTCGACCCGGAACGGGCCAGGAGTGGCCCGTTCGGCACCACCATCGCCCACGGCTTCATGGAACTGGGCATGGCGGTCGGGATGCTGTTCGAGGTCGTCCAGGTTACCGGGGCGAAGATGATCCTCAACTACGGCGTCAACCGGGTGCGGTTCCCCTCGCCGCTGCCGGTGGGTTCGCGGATCCGGGCGACGATCGAGATCGCCGGCGTCGAGGACGTTCAGGGCGGCGTGCAGGTCACCTACCGAGCTACCGTGGGAACGGATGGGGCAGCGAAGCCGTGCTGCGTCGCCGACATCCTGTTCCGCTACTACACGACTGCGCCCTGACCAGGGCCGGAGGTAGGTCGATGACACCACGAGGCGACAGCGCGCCACCTGCCAAGCGGGCCGCTAAGGCGGCACCGGCGCCCAACGCGGCACCGGCGCCCAACGCGGCACCGGCGCCCAACGCGGCTCGAGCGACGAACATCAAGACGGACATCAAGACGCCCGCCGGCAAGGTGACGCCCGCCCCGCGGTCAAACTCACACTCGTCCACACCGCCCCGGGCCAGGGCGGATGCCCCCCCACCGCCACCACCCCCGCCTCCCGGCAACGGGTCGGGCGGCTCCGGGGGCTCCGGCAACGGGGGGGCCGACGACGGACCCTACTGGCAGGAAGCAGTCGACGAGCTCGGCCCCGAGGCGGGCCTGTTCGACGTCCTCGACCCGCTGTCGCTCGGTCCGTCGCTGCTTGCCCTCGGCGGCCGGCTGGCCACCCACCCCGGCGCCGTCTTCGACGCCAGCACCCGCTTCGCCGCCAACCTCACCAAGGGTGCTGCCGGGGTGCTCGCCCGGGCGTTCGGGGTCCAGGGCAAGGCCCCGATGGCCCCCGGCCCGAAGGACCGCCGCTTCGCCGACAAGGCCTGGGACACCAACCCGCTGTTCTTCGGCGAGGAGCAGGCTTATCTCGCCTGGTCCGGTTTTGTCGAGGACCTGATCCACGCCAGCGGGCTGGAGCCCAACGACGAGGCCAAGGCCGACTTCGCGCTCAGCCTGCTGGTCAACGCGCTGGCCCCCACCAACTTCCTCGCCTCGAATCCTGCCGCGCTGCGGAAGGCCGTCGAGACTCGCGGGGTGAGCCTGATCAAGGGTTTCCGCAATTTCGTCAACGATCTGATCGAGCACCGCGGGATGCCCCAGCAGGTCGACCGGAGCGCCTTCACGGTTGGCAAGGACCTGGCGGCGACCCCGGGCAAGGTGGTCTTCCGCAACGAGCTGATGGAGCTGATCCAGTACGCCCCGCAGACCGACACGGTCCACGAGGTCCCGCTGCTGGTGTCGCCGCCGTGGATCAACAAGTACTACCTGATGGACCTGGCCCCCGGGCGCAGCTACATCGAGTGGGCGGTCACCCACGGCCACACCGTCTTCGCCATCAGCTACCGCAACCCGGACGCGACGATGCGCAGCGTGCGGCTCGACGACTACCTGATCCACGGCCCGGTCCAAGCGCTTGACGTCATCGCCGACATCACCGGGACCCGCAAGGTCAACGTCTCGGCGCTGTGCATCGGGGGGACGCTGACCGCCATGCTGCTCGGCTACCTGAAGGCCGGGGGCGACGACCGGGTGCAGGCGGTTACGCTGCTGAACACCCTGGTCGACTTCTCGGAGCCCGGGCCGCTCGGTGTGTTCACCGACGCGGACTCGATCGCCAAGCTGGAGCGGCGGATGGCCCCCAAGGGGTTCCTGGACTCTGCCGACATGGAGTGGGCGTTCAACGCCCTGCGGGCCAACGACCTGATCTGGAACTACGTCGCCGCCAACTGGTTGATGGGCCAGGACCCCCCCGCCTTCGACATCCTCGCCTGGAACGCCGACAGCACCCGGCTGCCAGCTTCGATGCACTCGTTCTACCTGCGCTGGTGCTACCAGCAGAACCAGCTCGCCCGGGGGGAGATGAGCCTTGCCGGGCGGCGGCTCGACCTGTCCAAGGTCACCGCCGACTTCTACATCGTCGGGGCGGCGGAGGACCACATCGTGCCCTGGGCCTCCGCCTACAAGACGACGGCGATCGTGGGCGGCACGTGCCGCTTCGTGCTGACCTCGTCCGGGCACATCGCCGGGGTGGTCAACCCGCCCCCGGCCCAGGGAGGGGGCAAGCGGAAGTACTGGACCAATGACCGGCTCGTTGGCGATGCCCAGCAGTGGCGGGCGGAGGCGACCGAGCACCCCGGCTCGTGGTGGGAGGACTGGGCGCCTTGGATCGGCCAGCGGGCGGGGGAACGCCGCACGCCGCCGCCGATGGGCAGCGCCAACCACCCGGCCGGGGCCGACGCACCAGGAGAGTATGTCCATGGTTAAGGCGAAGATGGCTGAGGCGAAGGAAGACGAGATCGAAACCCCGGCGCCCGGGGGGCATCCGGCCGCCCCGGGCATCGAGCGGGTGGGCGTGATCGGGTGCGGGCTGATGGGCTCCGGGATCGCCGAGGTGACTGCCCGGGCCGGGCTCGACGTCGTGGTCGTCGAGGTGAACGGCGACGCCCTGGCCGCCGGCCGCAGGCGCATCGAGGGGTCGCTGGACAAGGCGGTCTCCCGGGGCAAGCTGGAGGAACGCCTGCGCGACGATTCGCTGTCCCGGATACGGTTCACCACCTCGTTCGAAGACCTCGCCGACCGTGACCTGATCATGGAGGCGGTCGTCGAGAACTTCGACATCAAGGCCGGGGTCTGGACCGACGTCGACAAGATCGCCCAGCCCGGCTCGATCATGGCCTCCAACACCTCCTCGATCCCGATCATGCGGCTGGCGATGCTGACCAAGCGCCCCCAGGACTTCCTGGGCCTGCACTTCTTCAACCCGGTGCCGGTGATGCGGCTGGTCGAGCTGGTGTCGTCGCTGCTGACCAGCGAGGAGACCAAGGCCCGGGCCGGCGCCTTCGCCGAGGGGGTGCTCGGCAAGCGGCTGGTGCAGTCGAAGGACCGGAGCGGCTTCATCGTCAACGCCCTCCTCGTCCCGTACCTGCTGTCGGCGGTGCGGATGATGGAGTCCGGGTTCGCCACCGCCGCCGATATCGACACCGGCATGGTCGAGGGGTGCGCCCACCCGATGGGCCCGCTCGCCCTCTCCGACCTGATCGGCCTGGACACCGTCTACGCCGTCGCCGAGTCGCTCTACGAGGAGTTCAAGGAGCCGCTGTACGCACCGCCGCCGATGCTGGCCCGCATGTGCGAGGCCGGGCTGCTCGGGCGCAAGAGCGGTCGCGGTTTCTACGACTACAGCCCCAACGGCAAATAACCCAGGGAAACAACGCATAACCCAGGGGAACAACGGCCCGACCCGAGAATTCACCGAGCCGTTACGTGATGTTCACGGGATTCCGATTGACTGGGCAATAGACTGCTGCTAGGTTCGGAGACGAGCCGCTCGTACATGATCGAGGCCCGGGTAGTGCGCCCGGCCAGCACGCAGGACAGGTGTCTCGGTCGGAACGGAAACAACTGCCGCCGGGGAGGTCCCGCCCAGCGGGCACCCGTGTGGGGCCTGAGGCCCGTGCGGCCTGCCTGAGCGGGGCAGCCACGACGCTGCCCGGTAAAAAGCCGGAGGACTGATGTCTGCTTTGCGCGGGCGCGCCCCCGTCCAAACCAGGGCAAAATCTGCAAGGAAAAAGGAAATAACAGCCGGAGAAGGAAAGAGGAGAGGGGAACGGAGATGAGCATACGTCGAGTCGGAATTGTTGGATCGGGTCTGATGGCCTCCGGGATCGCCGAGCTGGTGAGCAAGGCCGGCTGCGAGGTGGTGGTCGTCAGCCGCTCGCAGTCAAGCGGCGAGATGTGCCGCACCAAGATCGAGAAGTCGCTCGCCCGGCAGGTAGCCAAGGGGAAGCTCTCCGAGGCCGACCAGGACGCGGTGCTGGGCCGGATCACGACGGCGACCGGGCTCCCCTCGCTGGAGTTCTGCGAGCTGGTGATCGAGTCGGTCGTCGAGGACCTCGAGATCAAGAAGCGGCTGTTCCACGACCTGGGGGCGGTCTGCTCCGAGTCGACGATCCTGGCGACCAATACCTCGACGCTGCCGGTGATCGAGCTGGCCGTGTGCGTCGCCCGGGCCGACCGGGTGATCGGGATGCACTTCTTCAACCCGGCCCCGGTGATGTCGCTGGTCGAGATCATCCCGGCGCTCACCACCTCCGAGGAGACGGTGCAGGCGGCCTGGGACTTCGCCACCGCCTGCGGCAAGGAGCCGGTACGGGTCAAGGACCAGACCGGGTTCATCGTCAACGCCCTGCTGTTCCCGTACCTGAACGCCGCGGTGACCATGCTGGAGCACGGGGTGGCCTCCAAGGAGGACATCGACGCCGCCATGCGCGGCGGCTGCGGTTTCCCGCTGGGGCCGTTCGAGCTGCTGGACCTGGTCGGCCTGGACACCTCGCTGGCGATCCTGGAACGGCTCCACGAGGAGCGGCGCGACCCGGCGACCGTGCCGGCCCCGCTGCTCCGGCGGATGGTGACCGCCCGGCAGCTCGGGCGTAAGACCGGCGGCGGCTTCTACGCCTACCCGACCTCGCCGCAGGCGCCAGCGGGGCAGCAGGCCCCCGCCCAGGGGAAGGCTGCAGCCTCGTCGTCGGGGAAGGCATCATGAGCGGCGGCTCGGTCATCGTCTCCTACGCCCGGACGCCGGTCGGCAAGCTCGGCGGGGCGCTGTCGACGCTTCCTGCCTGCGAGCTGGGCGCGGTGGCCATCCGGGCGGCGCTGGAGCGGGGTGGCGTGGCGCCGGCTGCGGTCGATCACGTCGTCATGGGCCAGGTGCTCGAGGCCGGGGCCGGGCAGAACCCGGCCCGCCAGGCCGCGGTGGCCGCCGGTATCGGTATGGGGACGCCGGCGATCACGGTCAACAAGGTCTGCCTGTCCGGGCTGTACGCCATCCACCTCGCCGACCAGATGATCCGGGCGGGGGAGGCCGACGTGGTCGTCGCCGGCGGGATGGAGTCGATGTCGAAGGCCCCGTACCTGCTGCCCGGGGCGCGCACCGGCTACCGCCTCGGCGACGGGACGCTGGTCGACTCGATGATCGCCGACGGCCTGTGGTGTGCCTTCGACGGCGTGCACATGGGCAGCGGCACCGACAGCTACGCCGCCAAGGCGGGGATCACCCGGAAGGCCCAGGACGCCTTCGCCGCCACCAGCCATGAGCGGGCGGCGGAGGCCGCCAAGGAGGGCCGGCTGGCGGATCAGATCGCGACGGTCGCGGTCCCCCAGCGTAAGGGTGACCCGTTCCCGGTCGACGCCGACGAGGGGATCCGGCCGGAGACGACCGTCGACGCCCTGGCCAGGCTGAAGCCCGCGTTCTCGCCGCAGGGCACCGTGACCGCCGGCAACGCGTCGCAGCTGTCCGACGGCGCCGCCGCCGTGGTGGTGATGAGCCCGGCCAAGGCCGCCTCGCTGGGGATCACGCCGGCGGCGTCGCTGGTCGGTTACGGCATGGTCGCCGGGCCGGACCCGTCGCTGCTGGAGCAGCCGTCCCGGGCGATCAGGCAGGCGCTGCAGCGGTCCGGCCGGGCCTTGGATGACGTGGCGCTGTTCGAGATCAACGAAGCCTTTGCCGCCGTGGCGCTGGCTTCGATGGACGATCTGGGCATCGACGCCTCGAAGGTCAATGTCAATGGGGGCGCCATCGCACTCGGGCACCCGATCGGGATGTCCGGGGCCCGCCTGGTCATCACCCTGGTCGAAGAGCTGCGCCGGCAGGGCGGCGGCGTCGGTGCGGCCGCCCTGTGCGGTGGCGGGGGCCAGGGCGACGCCGCACTCGTGGAGGTCGTCTGATGGAGCCGGTGCCGGAGATTGTCCAGGAGGCGGAGCTCGCCGGGTTCGGCTGGGGCGAGCCCACCGACGTGTCCGGTGGTGGAGGGGAGACCCGGACCCAGACCTCGCCCCCCGAGCCGGTGCCGTCGCTGCTGGTCGACGCCGACCCGGCCGAGACCCAGGAGTGGGCGGAGTCGCTGCACTCGGTGATCGAGGTCCGCGGCCCGGCCCGCGCCCGGTTCCTGCTGGCGGCCCAGCTCGAGGTCGCCCGGCAGCGGGGCGTGGGTTTCCCGGACCCGGTCTCGACGCCGTACGTCAACACGATCCCGGCCCACCTCGAGCCGGTCTACCCGGGCGACGAGGCGATCGAGCGCCGGATCCGGGCGTACCTGCGCTGGAACGCAGCAGCGATGGTGCTCCGGTCGAACCATGCCGCCGAGGGCCTTGGCGGCCATCTGGCCAGCTACGCCTCGTCGGCGGCGCTGTACGAGACCGGCTTCAACCACTTCTTCCGGGGCAAGGAC
>DAIQBQ010000009.1:14548-21727 GCA_036781065.1 Actinomycetota bacterium | reverse complement strand
GGCCACGGTCAGGGTGGCAGCCGTGTTGGGCAAGACGGCGTCAGAGGTCGTCGAGAATATCGGCACCCTGGTCACCGACCGGACCCGGCTGGTGGCGCTGTCGCACGTGCTGTGGCTGAACGGCCAGGTGCTGCCGCTTGCCGCGATCAAGGCCCGGTGCGGAGTACCGCTGCTGGTCGACGGCGCCCAGTCGGTCGGGGCGATCGACGTCGAGGCGTCAGTCGCCGACTACTACACCGTGTCCGGTCAGAAATGGTTGTGCGGCCCTGAGCTCACCGGTGCGCTGTACGTGGCCGTGCCGGAGTCGCTCAAGCCCCGGCGCGTGTACCCGCCAAGCCCGTGGCACCCACCGGCGACCGACGCCGGGCACCTGGAGCTGCAATTCCACCCGAGGTCCCTGCTCGCCGGCTTCCTGACGGCCCTCGATGAGCGCCCGGTTGATGCCGTCGCCAGGGGCGCCGATGTCGCCGACGCCTGCCGGACGGCGTTGGTCGGGTCCGGGATCGAGGTGCTGACCGAGCCGGGCCAGGCCCGGCTGGTGTCGTTCCGGGTGGCGGGCGACCCGGAGGCGGCAGTCAACCACTGCCAGGACCAGGGAGTGGTGCTGCGGAGCCTGCCGAACGGGTGGCTCAGGGTGTCCTGCGGCTGGTGGAACTCGGCCGCCGACATCGAACGGCTGGTTACCGCGGTGACATCGCTCCCGAAGGTCTGACCGCCCCTCCACCGATCTGCGACCGGCGTGGGCCGGGGCGCCCGGATCGGGTACACACTAGGGATGGGCACTGCGGGGTTGTGCCCGCCTGCTACGAACATGACTGCGAGGAATCCATGGCCATCGCAACAATCAACCCAGCGACCGGGGACACGGTCAAGACCTTCGGTGCAGCCACCCCGGAGGAGGTCGACCGC
This sequence comes from Actinomycetota bacterium, assembly GCA_036781065.1. Taxonomy (GTDB): domain Bacteria; phylum Actinomycetota; class CADDZG01; order JAHWKV01; family JAOPZY01; genus DAIQBQ01. The sequence goes on along the minus strand of DAIQBQ010000009.1, from coordinate 20,818 downwards.
CAGCTCGAGCGGGCGATCGAGGCTTTTGGCGAATGGCGCAGGACGAGCTTCGCCACCCGGCGGGCACTGTGCGAGTCCGCTGCCGGCATCCTCGACGCCGAGCAGGATGAGCTCGCCGCCCTGATGACCCTGGAGATGGGCAAGCCGCTGGCCGAGGCCAAGGCGGAAGTCGCCAAGTGCGCCCGGGCATTCCGCTTCTACGCCGCCCACGCCGAAGAGGAGCTGGCCGACCAGCCCGGCGACGCCGCCGCGGTCGGAGCCAAGCGGGCGGTCGTGCGGTTCGAGCCCCTGGGCCCCGTGCTGGCGGTCATGCCCTGGAACTTCCCGCTGTGGCAGGTGACCCGCTTCGCCGCCCCCAACTTGATGGCGGGCAACGTCGGCCTGCTCAAGCACGCCTCCAACGTGCCCCAGACCGCGCTGGCGTTCGAGGACGTGCTGCGGCGGGCCGGGGCGGCGGAAGGGGTCTTCCAGACGCTGCTGATCGGTTCGGACATGGTGGCCGCGGTGCTCATGGACCCCCGGGTGCGGGCAGCGACGGTCACCGGCAGCAACGCCGCCGGGCAGTCGGTGGCCCAGATCGCTGGCGAGGAGACCAAAAAGACCGTGCTGGAGTTGGGCGGCAGCGACCCGTTCCTCGTCCTCCCGTCGGCCGACCTCGACGCCGCGGCCTCGGTAGGCGTCAAGGCCCGCTGCCAGAACAACGGCCAGAGCTGCATCGCCGCCAAGCGGTTCATCGTGCATGCCGCCGTGGCGGCGAAGTTCCAGAAGCGCTTCGTGGCCGCCATGAAGGCCCTGAAGGTCGGCGACCCCACCGATCCGGCGACGAACATCGGGCCGCTCGCCACCAAGCAAGGCCGGGCGACGGTCGCCGAACAGGTCGACGACGCCGTGGCCAAGGGAGCCAAGGTGCTGTGCGGGGGCAGGATTCCGGAGGGCGATGGCTGGTACTACCCGCCAACGGTGGTTACCGGGCTCACGCGCGAGATGCGGATGCACACCGAAGAGGTCTTCGGCCCGGTCGCCCAGCTGTACGTGGTGGCGAGTCTCGACGAGGCGATCGCGGTCGCCAATGACACGCCGTTCGGCCTGGGCTCCAACGCCTGGACCCGGGACCCCGCCGAGCAGGAGCGCTGCGTCTCCGAGATCGAGGCCGGGATGGTGTTCATCAACGGGTACACGATCTCGTTCCCCGAGCTGCCGTTCGGGGGCGTGAAAGCGTCGGGCTACGGCCGGGAGCTGGGGACGACCTACGGGATCCGCGAGTTCTGCAACACCAAGACGGTCTGGATTGGCTGAGGGCTCCCTGCGGGAGTTACCTCGTTACCGGAGGGTGAGGCGTCTCGTCGCCCGTCGCTTCGGGCGCGTCGGATCTCGTCGACCAGTCGCTCCACGAGCCCGGGTAGAGCCTTGCGCCGGGCAAGCCTGCCACCTCCAGGGCGAGGAGATTCACGCAGGCCGTCTCCTGCCTCCTTCGCGTGGCTGTCGGCGGCTACAAAGTGGGTGTGGGCGTCGCCCGGGTTGCCGAGAGTAAACGACAGCTCCCCCGCAACCGTAGCCAGGGTTCCTGCGATCAGATGCAGCCGGGTCTCCTGGGCGGGAAGCCGCGCACCGTGCAGCATGGCCTGGGGGCTGATCGAGCACTAGTGAACTCGAGCCCGCCCCTGAGGCTCGAGTGAGTGGCCTCACTAACGTTTTGTGAGTAAATACGCGCCATAATTGTTCATTTTTACTCACAGAAGAGTTGGCTCAGCGGGTGCCGATGATCGGGGTGTCCGTCGCCAGCTCGGTCACCAGGGCGTCGACGACGTCGACCAGGCTCCCCGAGGCGGCGGCGACGTCCCGCTGGCGCAGGTAGGACGGCCCGGTCTCCAGGATCGTCAGGCAGTGGCGCAGCTCGGGGAGGCAGCCAAGCCGCTGGGCGATCGGGCTCAGCTCCTCCACGAGGGTGGCGATCGCCTCCCGCACCTTCACCAGGTCACCATCCTCGTCGACGATGATCTCGGCCTCCACCCCGTAGCGCACCGCCCGCCACTTGTTCTCCCGCAGGATCCACTGCTTGGGCTCGGGGAGGGCGAAGCCCCGGTCGTAAAGGCCGTCCATCCACTCGACGAGGCACTGGCTGAGCGCGGCGACCGCGCACACCTCGCTGATGGTCGGCATGCCGTCGCAGATCCGCATCTCGACGGTCCCGAAGCCCGGGTGCGGGCGCACGTCCCACCACACCTCCCGGATCGATTCGACCGCCCGGGCGTTGATCAGCGTCGTCATGAACCCTTCGAAGTCCTGCCAGGTCTTGAGCGGGTAGGGCAGGCCTGCGGTCGGGAGCTGCTCGAAGATCTTCGACCGGCACGACGCCAGCCCGCTGTCCTGGCCAAGCCAGAACGGGCTCGACGCCGACAGGGCCAGGAAGTGCGGGATGTAGTAGGCCAGCGCGCCGGCCATCGCAACGGCCCGCTCGGCCGAGCGCACGCCGACGTGGACGTGGATGCCGAAGATCTGGAGCTGGCGGGCGGGCCACTGCATCGTCTCGACCAGCCGGCCGTACCGGGGGTCGGGGCTGATCACCTGGTCGACCCAGTGCGAGAACGGGTGGGTGCCGGAGCACATCATGGCGACGCTGGCCGCGGCGCAGTGCGGCGCCAGCGCGGCGAGTGCCGACTCCAGGTCGACCCGGACGTCGGCGACGGTGTCGCACACCCCGGTGTTGATCTCGACCGTGCACTCCATCAGCTCGTGCTTGGCGCGGACCGCCTCGTAGCCGGCAGTGCTCCGGGCCACAGCTTCCAGGATCTGGCTCCCCTTTGACGCCAGCTGGCGAGTGGCTGTGTCGACGAGCTCGAGCTCCATCTCGACCCCGACACTGGCCCGTGGTGAGGGCGTGAAGACGATGTGCACGATCAAGACTCTACGCCCACCGTCTTCCCGCCGCTGGCCAGGGGTGCGCCACCACGCTCCCGGACCGGGCGGGTCGCCGAGGTCCGCAGGGACCGCCCTGGACGATTGCGTCCTAGCCCAGCAGCTCCCGGATGAGCAGCGGCCAGAGCTCGGCTGAGCGGCGGAGCGATCCGGTATCGATCCGCTCGTTGTCGCCGTGGGCCATCGTGGCGAAGTCGGCGAAGCTCAGCCGGTCGCTGTACAGGCCGAACCCGTAGGCGACGGTGCCCATCGCCCGGAAAAACCGGGCGTCGCTCTGCCCGGCCGCCAGGAACGGCACCAGCGTCGACCCGGGCTCCAGCACCGATGTCACCCGGCCCAGGGCGTCCCACAGGCGGGAATCGGTGGGCGACTCGCTCGGCGGGTCGTCGAAGTCGGCCGTGACCTCGACCGAGTCCCACAGCTCGCCCAGGGCGTCACGGAACATCGCCTTCACCTCGCCCCCGCCGTGGCCCGGGAGCACCCGGATGTCGAGCTGGATCTCGGCCGAGTCTGGGATCACGTTGCGCTTGACGCCGCCCCGGATCACCGTCGGGGCAATGCTGGTGTGGGTGCAGGCGTGGGCCATCCCCGCCCAGGGCGCCAGTCCGTGGCGCTCGGCGACGCCGCCGATCCGCTGCGGGTCGAGGAGTTCGGCAGTATCTTCGGGGCTCTGGCCCAACGCCTCGACGAAGCGGCGCCACACCGGGGTGATGTGGGCCTCCGGGCGGTAGGCGGCCAGGCGGGCGACAACCTCGGCCGCCTTGACCACGGCATTGTCGGTGCGATGCGGGCGCGCACCGTGCCCGGGCGTCCCCCAGACCCGCAGCGTGCACCAGTAGGCGCCCTTCTCGGCAACGGTCACCGGCAGCCGGGGCGGCCCGGCCGGGGCGAGCGGTTCCAGCGGCATGCGGAACAGGCCGGGCTCGGTGACCAGGTAGTCGCACCGGACTGCGTCGGCGTGGTGGCGCGCCAGCCACCCGGCCCCCAGCCTGCCGCCCGCCTCCTCGTCCGCCACCGCCAGGTAGAGGACAGTCCCGGGATGACGGATCTCGCCGGTCGCCAGCTGGCGCAGGGCCACCGCCATCGAGGCGGTCAGGCTCAGCATGTCGACCGCCCCCCGGCCCCATACCTCGCCGCCGACGACCTCGCCACCGAATGGGTCCCGCAGCCAGCCGTGCGGATTGGCCGGGACGACGTCGGTGTGGCCCATCAGCATCAGGGTCGGGGCCGCTGGGTCGGCGCCTTCGAAGCGGGCCAGCAAGCTGGCCCGTCCGGGGTGTGGCTCGAAGCGGGCGAGCTCCAGGCCGGGCACATCGAGGTAGGCACCCAACAGGTCGGCACTCACAGACTCGTGGCCGGAGTCGGGCGTGCCGTCGTTGACGCAGGCGTTGCGGATCAGCTGGCTCAGCAGCTCGGTGGTCTCAGCCTCCAGGTCCGCCATCACGCCCCTCCCCGGCCCCTGTGGCCAAGCACCAGGGTAACCGGGCGCCCGGCCGGTCCAGGGGAGGTCAGCGCTCAGGGCCGGCGTCGGCCGGGGGGTCCTCGAACGGGTTGCGGCCCTCGCCGGTCGCGTCGCGCAAGAAGCGCTCCAGCTCGGCACTCAGGTCCTCGCCGGGTGGGACCGGCGGGACCGGGCCCGAGGCCTCGAGTTGGTCGAGGTAGGCCTGGGCGTCGGGCCGCTGGGCAACGATCGCGTCGAGCCGCGCTCGCTGCTCGCGGGCAAGATCGACCAGCGACTCGGTGGACAGGTGGATGCCCAGGTGGCCGGCCGCCCGCTCGACCAGGGCCAGCGCCCCGGCGAAGTAGGCGCCCTCCACGTAGTGCGGTACCTGCGCCCAGATGCCGACGCTGCGGATGCCCGGGCGGGACAGGTAGATCTCGATGATGTTGAGCGCCGAGGCGGGCACCTGCATCGTGCCCTCGGGCAGCGGCAGATCGCTCTCCAGCGAGCCGCGGTCGGCGCCGGTAATCAGCAGCGGCGTCGGATGCGTGTGCGGGACGGTCGCTCCGATGGCGCCCAGGCACACGCTCTCGACGATGCCCAGCCGCGAGGCGAGCTCGACGATGGCCTCCCGGAATGCCTGCCACTTGTAGTCCGGCTCCGGGCCGGTGAGCACGAGCAGGTCACGGCGCTCGGTGTGCACCCGCTTGATCGTGAGCTCGGTCCACGCCATCGAGTCGAGGACGCCGTTGCGGATGTCGAGGGTGGGGCGGCGGGCTCGGTAGTCGACCAGCTGGTCGACGTCGAAGCGGGCGATCACCTCCCCCTCCTGGCCGAAGTACGCCGCCGCCGTCGTCCCGGCAAGACCAGCATCGACCCAGCCGTTGAGGCCGGACACCAGCGCCGGCGAGGCGAGCGGCGCGTCGTCGAGAAGCTCGTAGAGGGACATCCGCCAGCGAGCTTGCCACATCCCGGGGGCCGGTGAACGGAGAGGTGCCTGAGGACGGACGGAGAGCGGTGGCCGGGACGGGGGCGCTCGGGGGGTCGCGTCGCCGGGCGGCAAACACCGTTGTCCCGGGCCCAGTCTGGCACCCGTTTACGCGGCCCCGACCGCCCCTTTGCGTGTAAACGACCGCGCTCTAGCACCACTGATTACACATACGTGGCGTTCGGCCGCGCTGCGCTGTCCTGTTTTCCGGCGGAATCCGCCTGGGATCAGGACAGTTGCCCGCCCGGCGGCCACCGGCAGCGGAAGCGGAGCGCTTTCTAGGGTGCCTGCCCCGCCGGCCCTCTCGGCGGCCGCCCCAGCGGGCCTGCGCGGCCGGGCGTCCCGGCGGCCAGCTGCCCGCAGGCGGCGTGGATGTCCGTCCCCCGGTTGTCCCGGATCGTGGCGTTGACGCCGAGCGACAGCAACCGCTCGCGGAATGCCCGGACCCCCGCCGCCGGGGTACCGCGGGCCAGGAAGCCCGGGGTCGGGTTGAGCGGGATCAGGTTGACGTGGGCGCGGAGTGGGACTGCGGCGGCGGCCAGCTCGGAGGCGTCGGAGGGCCGGTCGTTGACGCCGGCGATCAGCGCCCACTCGAACGACAGCCGGCGCCCGCTCTGCTGCACGTACTCCCGGCATGCCTGCAGCAGCACCGGCAGCGGGTACCGGCGGTTCGGCGGCACCAGCCGGGTTCGCAGCTCGTCGTTGGCGGCGTGCAGCGACACCGCCAGGTTGACCGGCAGCGCCTCGGTGGCAAGCTTGCGGATGCCCGGGACCAGGCCGACGGTCGAGATCGTGATCTTGCGGGCCGAGATGCCGACATCGCGGTGGAGCCGTTCGACCGCCCCCCACACCCGGGTGTAGTTGGCCATCGGTTCCCCCATGCCCATGAAGACGATGTTGCCGAGCCGCCGCGGCTCGGCCCGCC
>DAIQBQ010000009.1:0-14538 GCA_036781065.1 Actinomycetota bacterium | reverse complement strand
AAAAAGCCGGCGCGCCCGGATCACCTGCTCGACGATCTCGCCGGTCGACAGCTGCCGGGCGAGGCCCCCCTGGCCGGTGGCGCAGAAGACGCACCCCATCCCGCACCCCGCCTGGCTGGAGATGCACACCGTCACCCGGTCCGGGTAGCCCATGAGCACGGTCTCGACCCGGTTGCCGTCGCGGAGTGACCACGACCCCTTGACCGTCTCCCCCCCGTCGCTGTGCTGCTCCAGTGCCGGGGTGAGGGCTGCCGGCAGGGCCTCCTCGAGCCGCTCCCGGAGCGCGAGCGGCAGGGCGGTCATCGCCGCCGGGTCCAGGCCGCGCCGGTACAGCCCCCGCCAGACCTGGCCGACCCGGTACGCCGGTTCGCCCTCCAGCAGGGCCGCCAGCTCGGTCTGGGTCAGGTCGTAGCGCGAGGGCGGCAGCGCCGCCGGCCGAGCAATACCCATGTGCCCCATGGTGCCCCACTTTCACCCGTTCCCGGAGCGTCCTGGCCCCCTGTATCCTTTTGCTTGTGATGAGCCGCGTCTACGACATCTCCCAGGAAGCCGTTGAGATGGCCACGTGGCGCTGGGCCAAGCCGGTCCAGTTTTACGAGGTGTGCGACTCGACGAACAACCGGGCGGCCGAGTGGGCCCGGGCCGGGGCGGTGCACGGCTCCCTCGTGGTCACCGACAACCAGACCGAGGGCCGGGGCCGGGCTGGCCGCGACTGGTTCAGCATCCCGAACCTCGCCTCGCTGCTGTTCACGGTGATCGTCCGGCCGAAGATCCCGCCGGAGGAGCTGGGGCTGCTGAGCCTGGGCACCGGGGTGGCGGTGGCACTGGCCCTCAACGAGCGCAAGCAGTCGCTCAAGTTGAAGTGGCCCAACGACCTGATGGCCCGCGGCCGCAAGGTCGGCGGCATCCTGTGCGAGTCGCAGGTCCAGGGGAACAAGGTGAACTTCGCCGTGTGCGGGATCGGGGTCAACATGCGCATCTCCCGGGACCAGTTCCCCCGTGAACTCAAGGCGTCGGCGACCAGCCTGTACAACGAGACCGGGCGGAGCTACGACCGGGCGGAGGTTATCGCCGGGATCCTGATCCAGCTTGACCCGATCCTGAAGGACCTCGATGCCGGGCGGACCCACAACATCCTCAACAGCTACATCAAGCTGTGCGAGACCCTGGGCCGGACCGTCAGCACCGAGATCGACGGCAAGAAGGTGACCGGGCGGGCGGTGGACCTGGACGACTTCGGAGCCCTGGTCCTGGACACCGGCGACGTGATCCCGGTCGGGGACATCGTCCTGGGCTGAGCGACGAGGGTCAGGCGCGCGGCCTTGTTGCCTCATCCGCTCCGCTGACGGCGCCCGCGAACGTACATGTTTTTTGCCCCGGGGTCAGGGCTCAGCTGACCAGGGCCAGGGCGGCGTTCGCGTAACGGTCGGCTGCCGCGGCGCTCAGGGAACCCGGCGGTAGCTCGACCACGAAGGACGTCGTCCCCGGGAACTGCTGGTTCTCCCAGCTGACTGCGCTGCCGTTGTACCGGGTGAGCTGCTGGGCGGGCAGGCCGACCAGGGCGGCGTAGTGCTGCTCCACCGCCGGGTCGCCACCAGACAGGTCGACAAGGGCTTCGGGCTGGTGGAACCAGATCGACACCGACGGGTGGACGCGCTCGATCAGTTGGGCGGCGGCGGCCGACTCCGGCTCGGAGAGTGGCCCGGTCCCGGCGTACTGCTGCGTCCCCGGGGGCCCGAGGTCCGCCCACCGGTAGGGAAAGTTACGGTTCAGGTCGACGCCGTGCGCGTTCTGCCGGGTCCCCGCCGCAACCCCGTCGGGGTTCAGGTCCTCGATCACCCAGACGTCGACGCCGGCCGGAGGGGTGAGCGTCTCCAGCCGCTGGGCGATGGCGATCCCGGCCGGCTCGCTGCCGTGGATGCACCCGACGACCAGCAGCGTCCGGGCGGCGGCGGGGGTGCCCAGCTCGACCGCCACGATCGGCCGGCCGCTCACCGACGTACCGATCACCGTGCGTGACCCGGCGGGCGGGCTCGCCGGGGCGGGGGCGGCGATGGCTGGGGCGCGTGAGGCAGAGACCGCCGAGCTGGCTGCCGGCGATGGGGACGCCGGGGGTTGCGTGGCCCGAGCCGAGGCGGCGGGCGGGGAGGCCCGAGCCGAGGCGGCGGGCGTGGTGGCCCGAGCCGAGGCGGCGGGCGGGGAGGCCGGCGGAAGCGAGGCCGGCTGCGGGGCCGAGCGGGTGGCTGCTGGTCCTGCTCCCTGACTGCAGGCGGCCAGGACGAGCCAGCACAAGCCCGGGATCAGCGCCGGCCGCCAGGCCAACGGGCGTTACGGGTGCGACGTGGCTGGCGGGGCGTCCTCCAACTCGAACATGAGCTCATCGGAGAAGCACCAGTACCAATCCTCGCCGGGCTCGTACGAGCGGATGATCGGGTGCGCAACGGAGCGGTAGTGCTTCGTGGCGTGGCGGCCGGGCGACGAGTCGCAACAGCCGACGTGCCCGCAGGACTGGCACACCCGGAGGTGGACCCAGTCGTGCCGGCCGGCGGCCATGCAGTCGAAGCATCCGGGCCCGCTGGGGGCCGGGTCCTCGATCGTGCCGAGGTGGGTGCAGGTGTCTGCCATCGGGTCCTCCTTGTCGTTTGTTTACGAGGTCAGTCGCGGTGCCGGCCGGCCGCCACCAGGTCGGGGCTCCAGCCCATCAGGCCGGAAAGGTTTTCATAGGTGCTCTCGAGGAACTGGGTCAGCGCGGCGGCCGGGTCTTGAGCCTCCCGCACCGTGTCGTAGGGCAGGACGAAGAGCCGGGCCGTGTCGTTCCAGGCCGTCCCAGAGGGCCGGGATTCCACCGTATCGCAGCCCGCCGGCTGCGGGTACCCGTAGGCGTAGAACCCGGGGGACGGCATGCGCTCGTCGCCGGGCCAGAACCCCTGGGAGACCTGCTCGGCGTCCTCGGCCAGCCGCATGATGACGCCCGAGCCCGGGGGCGGGTCGGCGGCACGGCCGGAGAAGCGCGTGGTCGCCAGGTCGAAGGTGCCCCAGAAGAAGTGGACCGCGGAGGCCTTGCCGGTAAACGTTGCCCGGTATCGCTTCATCACGGTGTCGACCCGGACCAGCACCTGCCAGAACCGGTGGGCGTAGGTCGGGTCGTACGCGTGATGGGTGCGGTCGTCAGGGAATGGGATCGGGTCGGGGACCTCCTGGGGGAGTTCGTTGATGGTCACCGAGATGCCGAGCCGGCCGAGCGCCGCCAGCACCTCGTGGTAGAAGTCGGCGACGTCCTGGCCGCGGAGGGCGATACTGTCGACGCCGCCGTCACTGCTGCGGATCACCAACTCGTGCTCGACGAAGTCGAACTCGATGTCGAAGCATTGCAGGCCAGAGGGAATCGCCGAGGTGCCGAGGCCCCGCGGGGTGACGTAGAGAGGCACGTTCGCCCACTCCGGCTCCAGCGGTGCCAGCGTCAGCCGGATCTTGCCGATCACCTGGGTGTACATATGCAGCGTGTCGCGGGTATCCCGCCACTCTTCGTACGGCAGCGACGGCCACGGCGGCATTCAGGACCTCCCGATCGGCGCTAGTTTCCCCATACTAATGTCCGGCGTCGAGGCGCTCCTATCGGCTGGAGCCGTGGCGATCCCGTCCATAGCGACACGCTTGCGATACAGCTTTTCTCGGGCTCTGACATTGACTGAGCGTACGGAGTTGGGGTCGGCACCTCTGCGCTGGGAGCGGGCCGGGCCTGACCAGAAGGCTTGACCCATGAACGTTGTTGCCGGTGAGTCGCGTTCTGGGCAGCCGGATTTGGATGGCGGAGGGGTCTTCATGCTGCCAAGCACATGGGCAGGCGGGCGAGGAGGGCATCCATGTGCGCCTCGATCTCCGGGGCGACGACCCCGGCGGCCAGGGGGCTCGGATGCAGCTCCCCCTCCTCATCGATGCGGATCGTCCCGTCCTGGGCTTTCACGCCGTTGCCTGTGGCCGCCGCGCGGGGCAACTGTCCTGATTCCAGGCGTATTCCGCCGGAAAACAGGACAGCCGCCGCGCCGGAACACCGCTTCATCGGGCTGGGGCGAAGCCCCGTTAACCCGTAGGGCCGAGCCACCGGGCCGGGTCCGCTCCGGAAGCCGTGACGAACTGAGCAAGAACTGCACGCGAGTTGGCCGCCCACGAAACGCGCACGCCGTTTGTGACAAATTGGCAGCCGCTGAGGGCAATCGATACATCTATCGTTTGGCCATCTCCCGAGAACATCGCCAGAACTGCCCGGCCGTCGTCGCTGGGGCAGTGGTAACTCCCCGCGGGCCGAGCCGGGAGGGCATTGAGGGTATCCGCCAAGGCCGCCGTATGCGCCGAGAGCGTGACATCAGCGGACTGAACGAGGCCACCTGGAGGGGAGTGGTTGAATCCCCCGTACAGGCACACACGGATTTGCTCCGCGGTAACGGGGACGAGTCGTGCCGACCCCCCCTCGGCCGTGGTCGTCACCTGGTCAGGCCTCGTGGACGGACAAGCCGGCACGGGCGGATCGTGCGCGATGTCTGGGCCCGCGACCTGGACCCTCGTCCCTTGGGTATTGACAAGGCCCGCGAGGACCAGCCACGAACCGATTGCAACCACGCACACGCAAAGGCTGGCAGCGAGTACGGCTGGGTACGCCTCCGACGGTGGCGAAGCTGGCTTCCTCGACTCATAACGTCCGACAGCAGCTCATTGGCACTGTATTCGCTCATGACATGCAGTAAACGCCCGAGCGGCAGCGCCGGTATACATTCGATTCAGGCCACTGTGCGGACCGGGATGCACAAGGTACCCTTGTCGTGTCTGTCCGTCCCTTCGACGTCGGAAATGGACCAGCGGGGAGGGGTCCTTTATGCCGAAACTGGGGAAGCTGGCACTCGTGGGGGTTGCTGTGATCTCGGCGGGTTGCTCTTCAGCCCACGCACGAGACCCGGCTCAGAACATCGACAAGGGTATTCCCAGTCCCTCCGTAATCGTTCCCACAAACCTTCCCTCAGCGTTTCCGAGTCTTCCCGTTGCTCCCCCCGTTCGGCCTTCGCAGAGCGTGAAATCTAGTCCCTGCCCTCAGTGCGGCCTACCTGCGTCGGGATAGGGTGAACCTACCGTTCCTTTTGCATGAGCTCGTTGGTGGCTGAAAAGGCCGGTAGCAAACAGTTGCCTGGCCATGCACGCCGCGGCGGGGTCAACGCCACGACGCCTGCCTGACGTCCGGGGCTCCGCCGGAGGTCAGGGATTCGGCGAGGTCATGAGGAAGTCCGGGCCGTAGTTGCCGCCGCCGGGGGCTGGGATCTGCATCAGCGTGACCGCCTGCGGGTAGAGGGTGAACATCACGTTGACCCCGTTCTGGAGGAAGCTCTGGCCCGTCGTCCCACCCTCGACCCAGGCCGCCTCCAGGTTGGCCAGCACCGAGGTGAACAGGCCGTCAAAGCTGCCCGTGATGTCCTGCGGGTAACCGCCGGCAGGCACCTTGGCCATCGGCCAGCACTCGGGGAACGGCACCGGGTCACCGCCGTAGTCCCACCGGCCGGGGGCGACTTCGATGAGGGTCCGGCCATGGTAGATCTCGCCAAAACGATAGTAGTGGGCGAGCTCATGGAAGCCGGGCGCGTCGGGCGTGCGGGAGGTGCCCTCGCCCTGCTCCTTGATTTCCTGGATCGCCTTCTGGGCGTCGAGGACCGAGGTGATCGGATAGATGGTCTCGTTCTCCTGGTCGCTGAAGCTCGTGGTCAGCTGCGGCCCGCCGACGATCAGCGACTCGCCACCCTGGGCGAACGCCCTGCGGATGGCATCGTAGAACGCGCCGATCGTGGGGTAGGTCCCGCCGGGCTCGCCGCTGGGGGCGGGGAACTCGGCGACCGGGTGCTCGGGCAGTTCGATGCCCATGAAGACGTGGTGCACGAGGTGCTCGGTCAGTCCAGACAGGTAGACGATCAGGTCGGGCCGCACCCCGCCGGGGAGGTGGCCCGGGTACGTCGGGGCGACCAGATGCGGTGTCCCGCCTACGGCGCTCAGCATGTTGCAGGCGAGGCCCATGTGCACCATCTCCTCGAGAACCACGCTGAGGATGATCGAGTAGGCGTCCGGGGTAGATCCGGCCGAGGGGGCCTGGTTCTTGATCGACCACAGCCCGCACAGGTAGGGAGGCAGGGTCGACAACTCCAGCTCGACGGCTGTCTGCAGGCTACGGCGGAGCCACTCGCGATCCCGGTCGGTCTCGGCGACAGCGAGCAGATCAGCGACCCGGGTGTCGGACATTTGCTTCCTCCCTCGTCAGACGGTTGGATCGCGCTCTAGGGACACCACCTCCTGAAGCACGGCCTCACCGCGGACCGCTTAGCTACCTATGTACCGCTTCGTCGCTCAATACGTGCCTTCATCCCCACGGGCATGGGTCCGGTGCCGGGATGGAGCCGCTCACGGGCGGATCCGGAAAGTACTGCGTCACTACCTGGACCTGCTCGGCGAGGGCGGTACCCGCAATGACTTCGATGAGGGCCAGTGTCCCGTCGAGCCCGGCAGAGATGCCTCCTCCGGTGAACCGGTTTCGATCCCGGACGAAGCGAGGATTGCCGTCCGCTACCCGGACGTTCGGGAAGAGCTTCAGGCAGGGAATGAATTCCCAGTGTGTCGTAGCCTCATAGCCATCCAACAGCCCGGCGGAGGCCAAAAGGAGTGCGCCTATGCAGACCGAGGTTACCCACTTGGCATCGGCGGCCTGCGCGACGAGGAAGTCGAGGTAGGCGCCGCCTTTCATAAGCGTCTGCACGACGTCGGGGTATCCCCCCGGGACCCAGAGCATGTCGAGCTGCGGAACATCCTTGAACTCCGCATCCGGCAGCAGGGTGGTGCCGTGAAGGGTGCGCACAGGACTACGTTGCTCCGCAATCAGGCGGACCTCTGCCCGGATGGAGCCTGGGACGGCGGGGTCGCCCATCCAGCCGAACATCTCGGTGCCTGCTACCACGTCCAGCAGGTCAACGGCCTCGTAGATGGGTATCCCAATGGTGAAGACCTCTTCCGGTAGCGGCATGTCCCCTCCCTTCCTCGTGGCTTCTCGCTGATCGGATGCGGTGTGCGTGCATCTCGGAGCGATCCGCAGCTGTTCCCTCCGCCGGTACGTGGCGATCGGCCTGCCCCGTGGAGCGCATCCGGCTCAGCCCGCCGACATGTTCTTCCGTCCGGACCGGCCCGACTGGGCCGGATTGGGGCCGATTGCTCTGTCCAGCCAACAGGGTCTTGAGGGGATCCTAACCGAAACGACGTCTTCCGTCCATAAGTGCGAGGAGGTTTTTTCGACAGATTGTGGGTCATCTGCGAGATCAGTTCGCCAGGCGGCAACCCAGACCCGTCTCTCCATAGGCCGTTTTGCGTGGTTCGAAGTCCGAGTCCTGGCGATTCCGGGAAGACCGACCCGATGATCGTGCAGTTCCCGGGCCGTTCACCTACCTGTTCCGCTGGCGGCGCTCGGCCTGACTCTCCCAGGGCCCGGCGCCGGGCCCGGCGGCACCGAATAATGGTGCGCATGGACAGTGTCCCGCAGCTGCACCCGATGGTCGCCGAGACCTTCGCCGCCCTCGACGCCGCCGGCGTCCGCTGGGCGCTGCTTCACGGCGAGGCCCAGCTGGACAACCCGGAACGGGACCTCGACCTGCTGGTCGGGACCGCCGAAGCCGCCGCCCTGGGCCTGGTGCTCGCTGGCGCCGGGTTCGCCGAGGTGTTGCGTTGGGGTGGTGGTGGCGGCCGCAGCTTCCTACGCTACGACCAGACCTTCGACCGCTGGCTCACCCTGGACGCGGTCACCGAGCTCGATTTCGGCCCACACACCGCCTTCTACCGGAACTGGGCGCTGCCGGTGCTGCGGACCGGGGCGGCGGCGGGCTGCCTCAACCGGCGGAGGAATGCCGGCGGCGTGTGGCTCCTCGACGCCGACGACGGCTTCTGGACCCTGCTGCTGCATTGCCTGATCGAGAAGGAGGAGGTGGCGCCCCGCCACGCGCCGCGCCTTGCCCAGCTGGCCCACGGGGCCCGTACCGACGGTCCGTTCGGGCGGCTCGTCACCGGGCTGTGCCCGGCCGGGACCGACGCCGCCTGGATCCTGGAACGCGCCCGCGCCGAAGACTGGGCGACCCTGCAGGAGGTCGTCGGTGCGCTTCCGGGTCGGCAGTCGGCGGCCGATCCGGTGGGCGGGAGGGTGCGGGCGCTGTCGCAGGGCCTGGCGCGGCTGGCCGGCAACGCCCGCCGGATCCCAACGGCCCGGGGCCGCAGCGTGGCGCTGCTGGGCCAGGACGGATCGGGGAAGTCGACGCTGGCGGCCGGGATCCAGGCCTCGTGCCCGCTGCCAAGCCGGCTGATCTACATGGGGCTGTGGGGCCGGGATGAGCCGGAGTCGGCCGCCGAGATGATCGTGGCCGCGCTCAAGCGGCCGCCCCGGGCCTGGCTGCGCTACGGCCGGAGCCAGTACCACCGGCTGCGCGGACGGCTGGTGATCTTCGACCGCTACCCGTACGACGCCTACCAGCCGGCAGAGCCCCCGATGGTGGCGTTGAAGAAGGCATATTTCGCCGTGCTGGCCCGCAGCTGCCCGCCGCCGGACCTGGTGCTGCTCATCGACACCCCGGCGGAGGTGGCGTTCGCCCGCAAACCCGAGGACTCGCTCGAGCACCTCCGCGCGCTCCATGACGCCTACGCGCGCATCGCCGCCCGGGTGCCGCACCTCCAGGTCGTCCCTGGGGACCAGCCGCGGGACCAGGTCCGGGCCGATGCCCTCGGGCGGATCTGGCGGATGCACCTCGAGCGTTGGGCCCCCGCTGGACGGGCGGTCGCTGGGAACGGCGCGGCGCCAGCTCCGCCCGCTGGGGAGGAACCCCCACGCAGCCCGCTCTAGCCCTCTACCACGCCGGCCAGGACCGCAGGAACCGCAAGCGGCTTGCCGCCGCGCGGCGCCTCGTCCCGTCCATCCTGGAGTCCGTCCCCCCGCTGCCGACCGCCCCGGCGCCCAGCAGCTGGACGGTCACCTTCGAGACGTGGAGCAGCACCGGCATCGCCGTCTTCGGAGTCGGTCCCGAGGGCAGCCCGCCGGCAGCGATGGTGAAGGTCCCCTCGACCGAGGACGGGCGGGCCAGCCAGCGCCGGGAGGGGAAGATCGTCACGGCACTGCGGGCCGAGACGCGGCTGGGTGACTGGGCTGGCCTCGTGCCGGTGCGCCTCGCCGAGGGATCGACCGAAGGCCACTCCTGGCTGGTCGAGAGTGCGGCCGCCGGGGTGCCGGCGAGCCGGCTGCTCCCCAAAGGACCGGCGGTCATCGAAGCGGTAGCCGCGGCGGCGGCCACGCTGCACCAGCGGACGTCGTCCGAAGGGGTGGTCGGCGATGCGGAGCTCGACCGCTGGCTTGACCAGCCGATGGCACTGGCCCGGACGCTGGGTGGGGCGGCCGGGCCCTGGGTCCGGATCGCTGCCGAGACCCGCTCGGCGCTGGCGGGCCGGGCCGTGCGGGCGAGCTGGGTGCACGGGAACTACACGCCGGGCAACGTGCTGGTTGACCCCGGGACCGGCACGGTCACCGGGGTGATCGACTGGGACTGGGGCGCCCCGGGCGACCTCGGGGTGCTGGATGCGGTCCACCTCGTTGTCTCGGCGGTCGGCGACACCTCGGGACGGGAACTCGGCGACGTCGTCGTGGCCGGGCTCCGGGGCGAGGGGTGGGCAGGCCGGTATGGCGACCTCGTCGCCGGTTCCGCGGCGGCGACCCTGCCCGGCGGCGACGTCCCCGACCGGGTCCTCCTGCTGCTGTTCTGGCTGCGCCACGTCGCCTCGAATCTCGCCCAGCAGCCCCGCTCCTACCGCCGCAACCTGCTGTGGCGGCGGCGCAACGTCGAGGCGGTGCTCCGGGCGGTCTGAGCGGGGTTACCATCCCCCCATGGACCATGCGATTCAGCTGCCCGACCGGGAGCAGTTCGTGCGCTGCCGCCGGGCCTGGGACTTCGGCTCACCGCTCCGGCGCAACCTCGAGCCCGTGCCGCCGGAAGAGCCGCCCGGCCTCGCCGACGGACTGCGGGCCGCGCTGGCCGCCTACTACTTCCCGGCGATGTGGGGCTGGGACCGGTCGCTCGTGTACCCGATCGTGGTGCAGACCTTCACGAAGACGATGGCGGGGGCGGAGCCGGCGGTCATCGCCGAGGGCGCACAGTTGCTGGACGCCTACCGCGGCTGGGCTCCAGGGGTGGATGACTTCACCCCGGTACGGACGACCGACGAGCTCAGCGCTGTGGTCGGCGCTCCCGGCCGGCCGGGCGAGGGCCTGCTGGCTGCGGACGGGGGCGGCATCCACCTCCACGCCACGGCCGACCTGGTCGCCACCGACGAGCACGACCGGCTCTGGATCGTGGAGCATCGTTTCGTCGAGCCGAGGTCCCCCTGGCCCGATCCCGACGTGCTCGCCCTCGACTCCCGGGCCGGGACGCTGTGTTGGGTGGCCGAGGAGGCGTACGTGGCGCGGGTCGCCGGGGTGCTGTTCAACGAGGTCCGGCTGGCGGGGCCGGCGTGGGCCGAGCCAGGGGCAGCCGGTCCCGAGTTCCGCCGCACCCGGGTGCGCAAGCAGCCCAGGGAACTGCGCCAGCTCCGCCGGCAGGCGGCGACCGAGCTGGTAGCGATGCTCGACCCGGCAGTGCTGCTCTACCCGACGCCGACGCCGGCCAATTGCAGCGCCTGTCCCTTCCGGGGGCCCTGTCTTGCGATGTCGGCGGGCGAGGACGTGGAGCCGATCCTGGCGGCCGGCTACCGCACCAAGGTCCCGTTCACGATCCCGCTGCCGGAACGCACCGGGAGCCTGGGCCCGCAGCGGGTCATCGGCTGGAAGACCGCCGGCCCTGGCCCCTCCAGCCTGGACGACGTCCCCAGCCGCTAACGCTAACCGGGGATCAAGCGGGTCACAGCAGCTTCAGCCGGGTGGTGTCGGCCGGGCGGTAGATACAGATGACGTCGTCCAGGTAGCCGAGGCCGCGGGCGACCTCCAGCATGGCCAGGCCCGAGCCCGCCTCCGGCAGGTGCGAGGTCAACACGATGAATGGCGGCCGTTCCTCGACGCCGGCCAGCAGCGCCCCGTTGGCGATCGCCTTCTTCAGCGTGTCGGTGCGCATCAGCCCTGGCCGGTGACCCTGGATGCTGCCCTTGTACTCGAACCAGATCACCCGGCCCGACGGGGCGACCGCCTCCCGGTCGATCTCGATGCCCACCGCCCCGACCAGCACCTTCGGCCCCAGCTGGAAGCCACAGGTCTTGAGCAGCAGGTCGCACTGCTCGGCGAACTGCCGGCCCTGGATCGACGCCGCCGCCTGGAAGTCGCTCACCGGCCGGCGCCCTCGCCGCTCGGAGCCGTCACCGGTGGACCGGGGGGCTCCCGGAAGATCGGCGCCAGGCGGACCTCCGGCGAGGCCCGGTCGGCGTCGAGCATTGCCTCGGTGACGACCTGCTCGTCCGGATAGGCGTCGACGACTTCTCCGGTCGCCGCCATCCAGCTGGCGATCGCGTCGGCCCAGCGTTCTTCGACGAGGGCCTCCCGGATCTCCCGGGTGGCGTCCTCCCCGCGGTCGCCCGGGTCGGTCACGGCGACGACCGCAGCGCCAGCAACCGGCCGAGCACCGCGTCGCGGGCGGCGAGGAACACGTGGGGCCAGCCGGGCGCTGCCGAGGGCGTCGGGGCACCCGCCGTGCGGGTCGGGTCGAGCGTCATCGGCTCCGCGGGCGGGAGCCGCCGGCCAGCCCGCGCAGGCGGGCCTGGTCGTCGGCCGACGTGATGACGACGACGTCGGCGATCGGCTTGCCCGGGCCCACGACCTCGCCGAGCGCCGCCTGGCCGGGGCCGCCGTGGTTGGGCACGCCGGTGGCCAAGACCACCAGCGGCGACCCGGGGGCAAGCTCGTGCAGCACCGCCGCCCTGCCGATGACCCGCCACAGCGTCTCGGTCCGCTGCAATCCCGGTGTGGTCGAGGTGAACCCCCCGGCCAGGTCGAACAGCCAGGGCCGGTGCGCCCGGTCGCAGGCGCGGAAGCTGACTTCGATCCCCCCCGGGAAACGCACCTTCTCCTCGACCGCCGAGAAGCCCGATCGCTCGACGAGATCCCGGGCGAAGCGCCGGGCGGCGACGCCCTCCCTGAGCGCCTGATCGGGGTCGCCGCCGCTGGGCCGGGTTGCCGGCAGGGCGAAGCTGCGGGCCGGGCCGTCTCCGCCCTCCGGCTGGCCACGCCGGACCTGCTCGATCCGGCGCTTGGCGAGGGCGACGTAGGCCGGGTCGATGTCGTAGCCGGCGTAGTGGCGCCCCGCCCGCACCGCCGCGACCGCGGTCGTCCCGGACCCCAGGAACGGGTCGAGCACCAGGTCGCCGTAGTAGGTGTACAGGTGGATCAGCCGCTCCGGCAGGGCAACCGGGAACGGAGCTGCATGGCCCACCCGGGTCGCCGACTCGGGGGCGATCTCCCACACGTCGGTGGTCGCCTCCATGAATTCGTCGCTCGACAACGAGGCCACGGAAGGGAACCCGTGCCGCTCGCGCCGCCGGGCGGGCACCGCCCGGTCGAAGCGGCCCTTGCTGGCGATCACCACCCGCTCGGTCAGGTCCCGGAGCACCGGGTTGGCCGGGCGCTGGAACGAGCCCCAGGCACAGGAGCCGGTCGAGCCGCGTGCCTTGCGCCAGATCACCTCGCCGCGCAGCAGGAGCCGGAGCCGGTCCTGGAGGATGGTGATGACGTCGGAGGACAGCGAGCGGTACGGCCGGCGGCCGAGGTTGGCCACGTTGACGGCGATCCGGCCGCCGGGCTCCAGGGTGCGGACGCACTCGGCGAAGACCTCCTCGAGCATCTGCAGGTAGTCGAGGTAGGTCGACGGGATGTGGCCCTCTCCGAGCGCCTCCTCGTACTCCTTCCCGGCGAAGTAGGGAGGTGAGGTGACGACCAGGGCGACCGAGGCGGTCGGGATCGCGGGCATCGAGCGGGCGTCGCCGGTGAAGACGGAGTCGACGGACCGGTCCGGGGCGAGGACGGCATCGGCGCTCAGCTCCGGGGGCGTGAACCGGGCGTAGAACGGGCTGGCGTCGTGGTTCTCCCGGCGGGAGACCCCGAACCGTGAGGTCTGCGTTGGTCCTCGGCGTTGCCCCACAACGATTCCCTCCACGCACGAACGGACGTTCCGTCGATCCTACCCCGGCGCCTGCGGATCCCGGCCGGAGGACCCTGCCCAGGATCATAGAGGCGGCGCCGGGCCGCCTCTATGCTTTTGGCCACCCCGGTGGGCCGCCGCGGGCCTCTGCGGGATTCACAGCGAACTCACAACCAACGCTCACCGGTGTGCCAGCTGCCGTTCCGATCCTGGTTCGGTGCACCAGCCCGGCGACCGGCAGGGGGCTCGGCGGGAGCCCGGTGCGGGTGGAGCGGACGATGGACGAGCAGGTCGCCGGACAGGCCCCCATTCGGGGTAGTTCCTGCTCCGGCCCCCAGCAGGCGTTATTGTTTTCTGGCGCTACAACAAGAGGCGCCACGTTGTCGGGGGAATGCGCCTGGGTCACCTCCGGCTACCCAGTCGAGCCGTTTCCGGAGGCGGCTCAGGTCCAACCTGCTGCTCAACCACGGAGTGGAGGTGCGTCATGATCCCGACCGCCCTGAATCTTCCCTACCGCCCGGCGAAGCCCCGCCAGCGCGGCCTTACCATGGTCATCGACAACGGGTTGCCGACCGGGCTGTTCACCGATGCGGTCGAGAGCACCGGCGAGTTGATCGATTTCGTCAAGTTCGGGTGGGGCACCGCCGTGGTCTCCCGCAACATCGGGGCGAAGATCGCCGTCTGCCGGGCCAACGGGATCGGCTACTTCTTCGGCGGGACGCTGTTCGAGAAGCACCTGCTGCAGGGCCGTTTCGACGACTTCCGTGCCTACTGCCTGGCCCACGGCTGCCGCTATGTCGAGGTGTCGAACGGGACGGTGTCGCTGACCAACGACGAGAAGGCCCGCTACGTCGAGAAGCTCGCTGCCGACTTCGTGGTCTTCTCCGAGGTCGGGGTCAAGGACGCCGCCCGCTCTGAGCAGCTGAAGGCCCCGGACTGGGTGCGATTCGTTCTCGAGGACTTGGAGGCTGGGGCTCGCTGGGTGATCGCCGAGGCCCGGGAGAGCGGCCGGAGCGGCATCTGCCACGCCGACGGCACGCTGCGGGCGGACGTGCTGAACGCCCTCCTGGGGGCCGGGATCTCCACCGACCGGCTGTTGTTCGAAGCCCCGACCAAAGACCTGCAGACCGCCTTCATCAGCCGGATTGGCCCGAACGTCAACCTGGGCAATGTTGCCCCGGGCGACGTCGTCGGCGTCGAGACCCTCCGGCTCGGCCTCCGCTCCGACACCCTGACGGCGACAACGGCGACGCCCCCCGGCGGTGCCCACCTCGCACCGATCGGTCGGTCGAGGGACATCGCCGCCGCACCGAACTTCTAGTGGTGTGTCCCGAAAATGAGGCGACACCGAGAGCGGTCCTGCGCCCCGATT
>DAIQBQ010000008.1:0-22156 GCA_036781065.1 Actinomycetota bacterium | reverse complement strand
CTTCGGTCTCTGATCGCCTACGACCACGGCTGACCCCTTGGAATCATTCATCTAGACACCCCGCTCGCGTTCGTCGGGGAACAGGTGCCACGTCATGGTGAGCTGACCCGCCGCGTCCCCGCGGCGGCCACGACGAGGGGCAGGATGCGGTAGGGGATCTGGTCGGTCAGGGCGATCACCGTGGTGGTCCGGGTGATCCCGGCAACCTCCAGCATGCGGTTGATCACGTCCTGCAGGTGCTCGTTGCTGCGGGCGACAACCCGGCAGTGCAGGTCGCTGGGCCCGGTCGTGGCCTCGGCCTCGAGGACCTCGGCGATGTCCCGCAGGTGGGCGACGACGTCGTTCAGCCGCCCCTGGGCGATCTCGATGGTCGTGAAGGCCAGGACCGAGTAGCCGAGCGCCCGGGGGTCGATCTCGGGGCCGAAGCCCTTGATGACGCCCCTGGCCTGGAGCTTGTCGAGCCGGGACTGGGCCGTGCCCCGGGCGACGCCGAGCTGGCGGGCGAGCTCCATGACCCCCATCCGGGGGTTGCCGGCGAGCAGGCCGATAAGCCGCCCGTCGAGGTCGTCCAGAAGTGGAGGCATGTTGCCCAGATTGTAGCTCCCTTCCTGACCTGATGTATACAGATTGTATAGCAATTATAATTTATATTGACCAGTACTGGTCAACGATGCTCCAATGGAAGCTCGAAATGTCGGGCCGGATCGATCGACGGAGGTCCCCTATGGAACTGGACAGCGATCTCGTGATGTTCCGCAAGCGGGTCGAGGAGGTCGTCTACAACCATCCCGTGGTGCTCGACAACACCTACACGAAATGGTTCGCCAAGGGCGAGGCCACCCGGCCCGAGGTCCGCCACCTCGCCATCCAGTTCTCGGTGTTCAGCCACCAGTTCGTGGCCGCCCAGCTCCGCAAGGTGATCAACGCCGCCGACCTCGAAAGCTACCGTGCGGGCAAGGAGATCCTGATGAACGAGCTGGGCGTGGTCTTCCGCCCGTCGACGCCGCCCGACGCCTTGTCCGCGTCGGCTGGTGAGGGGACCGAGGAGGCCGATCCCGACCTGGTGGGCATCGAGGGCTCGGTCGACCGTGGCCGCTTCCGCTTCTCCGCCGCCCACTTCGAGTGGCTGGTCAACTTCGGCGGCCCGCTCGGCCTGACCTTCCAGGAGATGGGCAAGCGCCGCCACGCCACCCCCGGCACGCTGTTCTTCTGCGACGAGCTCCTGCGCATCTACGGGGCCGAAGACCCCTCCGTCGCCGAAGGCGCCTCCTTCGCCGTCGAGCACTGGGCGGCCGCCGGCTTCTGGAAGGAGCTGATCGCGGGCCTGGGGTCCTTCAGGGCCCGGGAGTGCCCGACCCTGCCGCTCGGCTTCTGGGTCTGGCACGACAAGATCGAGGACCAGCACGCCGCCCACACCTCCAGCGAGCTGGACGAGGCGTTCCACACCCCCGGCTTCGACGAGGAGAAGTTCCTGCACGGGGCCGAGTCGATGCTCGACGGCGTGAAGGCCTTCTGGGACGGCCTGTGGGCCGACCACGTGGTGGGGAAGGTGGCCTAGATCGGAGCCGTGAATCGATCGCGTCAGTTGTCTTCGCCGGCGGCCAGTGTCTTAGCCAGCGGCCAGGGCTTGACGCCTGGCAGTAGCGCCGGATTGCGCCGCCGTCAGGGGAGCCACTTCGCCTTCCGGGTCTTTTGTGTGCAAAAACGCGCATATATGGTGAGTTTTTACACACAAAAGCGTAGCGAGGGCGGGCCAGCTAGGGCCCGATGGCCTGCGACTCCTGGCCGCAACCTTTCGCACGCCCGCCGGGTCGCTACACAATGTGCCATGGACAACTTCGGTCGCGCGGCCCCCGAGCGGCCCACTCACGGACCTGTATCCAGCGATGAATCTTCGGTGCAGCTGATGGCGAAGGAGAAGGTAACGATCACCCTCGATCGGGCCAAGGCGGCGCAGGCCCAGGCCCTCGTTGGAAACGCGTCCGTTTCCGAGGTGATCGACCTGGCCCTCGACCGGTTGATCCGAGCGGAGCGGCTCCGGCGCGATGTCCTGGCCTACCAGCGGGTGCCCCCGACCCAGGAGGAGATCGAACTTGCAGTCCTCGGTGGCATGGGGGACCTGGCCGACGACACCGACTGGGCCGACCTCTACCCAGAGCCTGCTCCCGAGTGAGAGATGGTGCACCAATGAACCCGCCCCCCCGACTCCTAACCGGCTCGACGGCCATACGTAGCTGAGAAACAGATGGCAGAAGGGCCCGGTGTTTATCGGGGCGATCCCACCGGCGCCCGCTCAGCGGTCCCGTCCGGTGCATCGTGGCGGTCTGCCCAGAGCCGGATCCAGCCCGCACTGATGATCAGCAGCCCGAAGGCAATGGGGCCGTAGGGCATGGCGTGGGTCAGTTGCAGCACGTATCCGAAGGCAACGAGCCCGATCAGCGGGGGCCACGGCGCCCGCTTGCTGAGCAGGAGGCCGATCGCCAGCAGGAGGGCGGCACTGAACACCGCCCACGATCCCGTCTGGCTCACCACCGATCCAACCCCGCCCACCCAGTGGTCGGTCCAGGTCCCGTTGAGCACCGCCCGCACCCCCAGCACCTGGGTCGGGCTCAGCTGGGAGGAGGCGGCCAGGCGGTTGACGATCTCGATGGTGCGGCCGAGGCCGACGCCGCCGATCGCATCCAGGACGGTGTAGTAGACGGCGAAGACGAACGTGGCCACGACGGAGAGGTAGGCAGCGGTCCGGGCCACCCACCAGTCCACCGGCCTGACCCTGGACGCCATCAGGAACAGCCCGACCGCAACCAGCGCGATCATCGGCGTTTGAATCATGTGGAGAACAAACCACCATTTCGGCCCGGGGTACGCCAACGCCTTGTGGGCAGCGCTGTACGGCTCCCGCATCCGCAAGTACTGGAACATGCCCGGGTCGACCGTGAAGTTGGCCGGGTGAAAAAGCTCGATTCCCAGCAGGACCGCCGGAGCCACCAGCAGGCACACCCACCACAGCACCTTCCTCAGCAACTGAGGCATCGGTTCCCCTCCCTGTCTCGTCGAGCCCCCCGGGGTGACCTCAGGGCCCGTCCAACCGGTCAGTGTGAGTTGACACCGGCTAGGCCTTTCGGGCAATCCCCTCGAAGTTGTAGCCGAAGATCTTCGGCTCCCCCTCCCGGTAATAGGTTTCGAGGGAGTCGATGCCGAACCCGGCCCGCTCGATCAGGTCCGCGATGGGACGGGTGACGTGGCAGCCGCCGGCTACCCGCTTCCAGGCAGGCTCGATCCGTTGTTGCCAGGCCGCAAACTTGGGGTCGGGCGCGTGACCGTGTTCGACGAAGTGGAACTCGCCCCCCGGCCGGAGCACCCGGTGGACCTCGGCCAGCGCGGCGTCGACATCGGGAATGGTGCACAGCGTCCAGGTCGACAGCACGGCATCGAAACTGTCCGACGGCAGTTCCAGCTTCTCGCCGGTCAACCCGGCCAGTTCCACCGGGGTCGAGGTCCGGGCGATCCTGGGTCCGGCCAGGCGCATGCACAGCGCCGACGGTTCGATCGCTATCAGCTTGGCGACCTCGGGGGGATAGAAATCCGCGTTGATGCCGGTCCCGAAGCCGATCTCCACGACGTCGCCATGAAGCCCCTGGCAGACCCGGGCGCGAACGGCCCGGAGGTCGCCGCGGCTCATAGCCAGGTCTTGCAACCGTGGCAGCAGCCGGTTCCGGTAGAACCCCATGGCTCGCCTCCCACCCGACTCTAGTGCAGGCGGCGCTCGATCCCGGCACGGATTGCCTCGGCGTAGGCGGCCAAGGTCATCGGGCCGGCGGGACAGGCCCCCGACGAAGCGCACGCCATCAGATGCTCGAGCAGGAAGAGCCACCCACCCCGGATGCCGCAGCCTTCGGCCCAGGCGGCCAGCTGGCGCCGCACCGAGTCCGGGCACCGGCTGTCCTCGCCGGCCGCGCAGGGGGTCCCGTGCACGCACCACAGCCCGGGCTGCACGAAGCGGGACAGGTCGAGACCGGGCAGCTCCCGCCGGGCAATCGCCGACATCCACTCCCCCGGGTCGTTGCCGAACCCGCCCGAGTAGCACTGCAGGTTGAACCCGGCGACGCAGCCGGGCCGCCAGTCCCACAGGGCAACCAGCGAGTCCAGCCACACCTCCTGGTTCTGGTCCGGGCAGAAGGTCAACTCCCAGCCGAGCTCAACCAGCATCTTGCCGAAGCCGACGATGGTCTCGCGATCAAGGTGGTCCTCGTTGTCCAGGTCGATCCCGTCGATCACCGGGACCGCTTCCCTCAAGCAGGCGAAGCTCCGGTACAGCGGGCTCGACGCACCCGTCCCGTACCC
The DNA here is from genome assembly GCA_036781065.1 of Actinomycetota bacterium. Classification (GTDB taxonomy): domain Bacteria; phylum Actinomycetota; class CADDZG01; order JAHWKV01; family JAOPZY01; genus DAIQBQ01. The sequence continues at coordinate 17,812 of DAIQBQ010000008.1, read as the reverse complement.
AGCCATGAGGTCGTGAATGTGGGTGAAGTCGGTGGACTCAGCTGACCCCACCGAGAACAGCAGGCGGTTGACCGTCCCGCCCTCCTTCATGGACGCCAGCCGCTGCGGCCAGGAAGTGTCGCCGACCCACCGCCCCCCCTGAACCAGGGGGACGTCGTCGAAGACGAGGTCGCCCGCTGGGTCGACCCGCACCGGCCAGGCGATCACGGTGGTGAAACCGGAGTCCCGTAGGTCCTCGATAACAGCCTGGTCGCGATAGAGAATGCCCCCGCAGTAGATGCCCGCCTCTCCCATCGCGCCCGCATGGTAGATCGCGCGGATCACTCGCCGGTGTCCAATATTGGGAGTATCGTCGTGAACCGGGGGGATTGATGTGGCCGCCAATCAGGGGGTGAAGCCGGGCGCGCGACCTCGCGGTCGCTCGTTGGTCGCGAGTGCCCTGTCCCTCGCCCTGCTGCTCCCGTTTCTCGCCATGCTCCCGGCGCGGGGAGCCACCGTCCTGAACCTCTCAGTCGACGACATGACCGACCAGCTCAATCCCGGCGGCTGCGCGGCGGGGGGCGCGGGGAGCGCGGGTAGCGCGGTGGCGGCGCAGGCTACGGGCCTCTGCTCGCTCCGTGAGGCCATCGTCGAAGTCGACCAGGCAGCGGTGAGCGGGACGGTCGACGCGACGATCACGATGCCCGCCGGGACCTATACCTTCGCCCTGGGCAAACCCGCCGGCCAGCCGGACAGCGCGGCGGGTGGGGACCTCGTCATCAGCAACAACGCCAACGTCACGATCAACGGAGCGGGCGCTTCGGCCACCGGCACCGTCATCGACGCCCATTCGATCGACCGCCAGTTTGCGGTCCTTGCCGGCGGCTCGCTGACGCTGAACAACCTGTTCCTGCAGAACGGCAGCGCCACCACCAGCCACGCCGGGGGCAGCTACCCGGCCGGTGCCGGCGGGTCGGTGCTGGTCGCCGGGAACCTGACCGTGGGCGGCCTGAACTCCGGAGTGGTCTTCGACAACAACCGGGCCAGCGGGAGCGGCGGCGCGATCCAGGGCGAGCTCTCCACCGCCTCGATCCTGGTCATGAACTCCTACTTCCTCAGTAACGCGGCGGATGACGATGGCGGCGCCATCAGCACCATCCACGGCCTCGACGCCCAGCCGGGCGGGCAACTGGGGGTGAGCAACACCTACTTTGACGGCAACGACGCCTTCGGTCTCGGCCCCTCAATCGTCGGCGCCGGTGGGGCCATCGCATTCGGCGGGCCAGGTTACGTCTACGACTCGACGGTCCACAACAACGCCGCCCTCCATGAAGCCGGCGGGATCCTCACCTTCCAGGCCGACGAGCTGGTCAACGACACCATCGTCGGCAACGCGGTCACTGCCACCGGGTCCGCCGGCGGTGGAGGGGTCATGAGCAACTTCCCCACCACCTCACAGATCATTTATTCGACGCTCGTCGACAACACCGCGCCCGCCGGCGAGGGGACCCAGATCAGCAGCTTCCCCAACGGCGGCCTGGCGCTCCAGGACAGCTATGTCCAGGGCGCCGGTCCGGTCTGCAACCCGCGCTACACCACCGGCGACCTGAGCGGCAACCTCCAAACCGATTCCAGCTGCGACCCGGCGATTGCGGCGGTTGCGCCCGTGACGGCTACCGCAAGCCCGCTCCCGGCAGCACCCTCGGCACCGCTCGCAGTGCTCCCGACGGTGGCATTGCCGGCCCAGCAGTTGCAAGCGGAGGCCACCGCGGGCGGCGCCATCCTCGCCTACCGCGGGCTGGGTACGCCGGCCTGCCAGGTCGGCGCCACGGCGGGGTTTGTCACGGCCACCGCGGGGTTTGTCACGGCCACCGCGACGGGTCCGCTCTCGGTCGCCTCCGACGAACTCGGCAACCCGCGCCCGAACGGCGTCGGCTGCGACGCCGGCGCGGTGCAGACCGCACAGACCCCCTCCCCCGGCACCGTGCTGTCCTGGGGGAGCCCTTTCCAGGGTGATCTGGCAAACAGCCTGGTCGACATCCAGGCCGCGGGCGGCACCACCCCGGTGTTTTCCAACGAGACCGGCCTGCGTCCGGACCAGTACGCGGTCAAGGTTGCCGCCGGCCAACAGGACAGCTTCGTGCTCACCAACGACGGGCAGGTCTACTCCTGGGGCGACAACACCGACACCCAGCTGGGGTACGGGATCGACGCGCCGTTCGTGGAACCGGGCGAACCGATCTCCCTTCCGGTGTCGGCCACGGCGGTCGCCGCCTCCCCCACCGGCTTCACCGGCCTCGCTATCGGAACCGACGGGAACGTCTACGGCTGGGGCGACAACACCAGCGGCCAGGAAGGGACGGCCAACCTCGGCCAGCCGGTGGTGGCCCAGCGGATCACCGGCTTCCCGCCCGGGACTGCCATCCGCCAGGTCTCGGTCGGAGGGGACCATGACCTGGCCCTGTCCTCGACCGGGACGGTCTACGCCTGGGGGAGCAACTCCTCCGGGCAGCTCGGCCCGGACGCTCCGCCGGGGTCCGAGAGCGGCGAGGTCTTCGCCGTACCGCTTCCGCTCGCCACCGGTGAGACCGCGGTCTTGGTCGATGCCGGCGTCGACGACAGCTTCGCGGTGACCAGCCAGGGCCGGGTCTTCGGCTGGGGGGGCAATACGGACGGTGAGCTGGGGACCGGTTCGTTCAGCCCGCCGACGGCTCAGCCGACCCTGGTCGCGCTCCCGGCCGGGGCCAAGGTCACAGCGGTCACGTCGGGAAGCTTCTTTTCCGAAGCGATGACCACCTCGGCCATCTACAGCTGGGGCATGGACAACGTGGACCAGCTCGGCACCGGCCCGGCGGGCAGCCTGCCCAGCCCGCAGCCAACACCTGGTCAGAGCGTCCAAGACGATCCCACGCCCTCCCAGGTGCCCCTCCCGTCCGGGTCCACCGTCGAGTCAATCGCCGGCGGTGGCGCCTTCTCGGTGGCCCACGTCCTCACATTGGGAGGCGACGAGATCCTCGGCTGGGGCCTGAACTCCTCCGGCCAACTGGGCGACGGCGACACCGAGAGCGAGGCCGGCACACCGGTGGTAACCAAAGTCCCGGTGGGGGTGGCGATCGACGCGGTGGCCGCAGGCTTGTCCCACGCGCTGATGGTCGTCGGGCCTCCGGGCGCGTCGGCCAGCGTGGCGCTGGCGACCGCGCCGAGCGTCGACGCCGGGGCGCAGATCGTGCCGGAGTCGGCGGTCAGCCCGGCCGCGCTGGCAAGTCCGGTCACCTCCTCGGCGACCGCCGCCGCCTCGACGCCGCTGGGCTCGATCCCACTGGCGAGCATCCCGCTGGCATCCATACCGCTGGCGAGCATCCCGCTTGGCTCCATACCGCTGGGGTCGATCCCGCTGGCATCCATACCGCTGGGCTCGATACCGCTGGCGTCGATCCCGCTGTCCGAGGCCCCGCTGAACACCAGCGCTGGAACGACCTGGGCGGCGCTGCTGAGCTGCACCGGGCAGCCGGTGGGGCCCAACTGCTCGAACGCTGACGCGTCCATCCCTGAGCAGACACTGACCCTCACCCAGGTGCTGGCACTGCCCCAGGTGCAGAGCCTGCCGCTGGCCTCGATCGATCTGTCCAGCACCCCGCTGGCCTCGATCCCGCTGGCGAGCATCGCGATGGGCTCGGTCCCGCTGGCATCGATCCCGATCCCGGGCTCGGGCACCCCGGCTCAGAACTGGTGCGCGGTCATCACCGCCGCCGGCCAGAGCTGTGCCGCCGGCTCCGCCTTGGACCCGTCGACGGCAACGCTGCTCTCCGTCGCCCTTTCCGGGATCCCGTTGGCCTCGATCCCGCTCGGGTCGATCACCCTCGGCGGCATCCTGCCTGCCCTTCAAGCGAATCCGCAGGCGTCGCCGCTCGGCTCGATCCCGTTGGCGAGCATCGACTTCAGCTCCACGCCGCTCGGGTCGATCCCGCTCGGGTCGATCAACTTGGGCAGCTCCAGCCCAGTCTCGTCGACACTGGCGGCCCTACCGCTCGGCAGCATCCCGCTCGGCTCGATCCCGCTGGGCAGCATCCCGCTCGGCTCGATCCCGCTGGGCAGCATCCCGTTGGGCAGCATCCCGCTCGGCTCGATCCCGCTGGCCAGCATCGCCAACCCAGCCCAGCTGATCACCTGCCAGCCGGGGGGAACGAGCAACCCCTGCCCCGGATCAACGCTCAGCGCGCTCAGCCCGGGCGACTTCGTACCGGGGGCGAACGTGCAGCTGCTGTGCTCGCTGGACGATCAGTCGAGCGGCCGCAGCCTGTGCCTCGACCCGGGCGCGGTCACGTCGCTGGCCCAGATGTTTGCCGCCGATCCGGCGGCGTTCACCAACCCGGCCACCCTCACCACCATCGCCGAGCTGTGCACCCTGACCGACACCGTCACCGGGAGCCTGCTCTGCTCCGAGGCAGGCTACCAGACGACGCTGTCCCAGCTCGCCGGGGGCTCACCCGGCTTCGGCTACGGGGGTGCCTCGCTGCTGCCGCTGCTGGAATCCCTCCCGCAGACGGTCCTCAACGCCCTGCTGGTGGGCGACCTGCTGACCGGCCTGCTGCCCCGCGCCTCCTACCCCTGGCAGCAACTCGACCTGCAGAGCGCCCCGCTCCAGCAGTCCGCCAACAACGGCGGGGTCTCGACCTATACCGCGGGGATCGCCGTCACCGGGAGCCCGACCACGGTCTCGTTGGCGGTGACCGTGCCACCCGGCTTCGCCTACCGGCCCGGGACCTCGGCGCTGGTCGGGTCGCCGATCGCCGACCCCACCATCAGCGGCTCGACGCTCACCTGGATGCTGCCCGACCTGCCGGTTGGCGCCTCCAACCTCACCTTCAACGCCTCATCGGCGCTGACGCTCGGCGCCGCCCAGGCCACGGCAGCGGTGACCGCGATCGGGCAGCCTCCCGCCCCCGCCGCGGGCACGACGACCGTGGTCACCGACGCGTTCGCCCCCGGCTACCACACCCCGTCGACGCCGAGCCCGCTGGCGCTTGGCAACCTGAACCTCGGTTACATCACGCAACCCGGCGTCGACGACTGGTTCTCGCTGGCGGTCACCGCCGGCCAGGAACTGTCGATCGAGCTGTCCAACCTGCCCGCCGACTACGACCTGGCCCTGTACAGCCCGGCGACCACGCCGCTGCGCAACGCGCCGGTCCAGACCATGCCGCCGGTGACCGACCCGAACACGCTGGACGCCCCGAGCGCCCAGGCGGCCCCGCCGGTGGCCGCCGGGGATGTCGCCCTGACGAACCAGCCGGTGTACGCCATCTCCGACAACCGTGGGACGACCAACGAGGTGATCAACACCTCGCCGCTGCCGGCCGGGACCTACCTGGTCGAGGTGTCCGGCTACAACGGGGCGGCCAGCCCCAACCCCTACGTGCTCCGGGCCGACGTGTTGAATGCCCAGGCGCAGCCCAGCTGCGTCGCCTCGCGGACGCTGAGCGGGCAGCAACCGCTCATCCCCATGCCGGCGCTCCCGGCCAACGTCAACACGATCTTCCTGGCCGACACCGAGCGGCTGGCCTCCCTGTACACCACCGCTGACGCCAACGCCATCCTGGCAGATGCCGCCCGGGCGGCCGCCGACAGCGCCGACGGTGTGATCGGTGCGGTGATCCCGGTCGAGACGACGGGCACGGTCGCTGCCAGCTACGCCGCCTGGGATGCCAACCGGTGCTCGATTGCGGCGGCCAACGCGGTGGTCTCGGACATCGGCAAGGTGGTCGACACCCTCCGGACTGCCCACCCCACCATCCGCAACGTCGTCATCCTGGGCGACGACAGCCAGATCCCGATGGCCCGTGTCCCGGACACGACGACGTTGTCCAACGAGCGGGGCTTCGCCCAGGACTTCTCCGGCCCGGCCAACGAGCTGACCGCGGCGGAGGCGGCGGGCGACCTGCTGACCGATGCCCCCTACGTCAACTCGACCCCGCTCGGGGTGGGCAGCGGCTCGCTGTTCCTGCCGGAGATCGCCATTGGCCGGCTGGTCTCGACCCCGGCGCAGATCGAGAACGCCCTCACCCGCTTCGTCACCAGCCACGGCGGCCTCAACGACACGACCGGCCTATCCACCGGGTACGATTTCCTGGCCGACGGGGCGCAGGCGGTGGCCGCCAACCTGGGCCTCGTCCCCGCCCGGACGATCACCCAGCTGGTCTCCAACCCCGACTGCACCCCGCAGCCCCCGGCGGTGGGCGGCCCAGCCACCGGCACCGTGTTCCCGGTAGGCGACTGCTGGACGGCGAGCAACCTGGAGACGGCGCTCAGCGGCAACCCCAACCTCGTCGGCCTGAACGCCCACTTCGACCCGCAGCGGCTGCTGCCGGCCAACGGCAACCAGACCGGCAACCAGACGACCGGCCTGTTCACCACCGCGGACCTGCGCTCGATGTTCGCCTCCGACCCCGGCCTGCTGACCGGCAGCCTGCTGTTCTCGATGGGCTGCCACGCCGGCCTGGAGCTGCCGGCGAACGAGTTCGGCCAGAGCATCGATTCCTGGGACCAGACCTTCGCAGACGAGGGAGCGATCTGGGTCGCCAACACCGGGTACGGATACGGTGACACCGAGTCGGTGGCGCTGTCGGAGCAGCTGATGGCCGACTTCGCCGCCAATCTCAACGAGACGATGACCATCGGCGACGCCCTGACCTTCGCCAAGCAGACCTACGCCGGTGGCCTCGCCGTCGTCAGCCCGTACGACATGAAGGTGCTGATGGAATCGACCTTCTACGGGCTGCCGATGTACCACCTGCACGTGCCCCCGCCGGCCCCGGCGCCCCGGGCGGCAGGACCGGCGACGACGGTCAACCCGATCACCGGCCTCACCGAGGCGCCGGTCTCGGTGACCCTTCCCGTGGGCACTGGCCCCGGCCAGCTCGGCCTGGTCACCACGCCGCAGGGCAACTACTACCAGGTCAACGCCACGGGGCCCGTCACCGGCACGGTGCAGGCCACCGAGTACCGCCCGCTGCAGCCGAAGCTGACCCTCGACGTCACCCAGCCGGCGCCAACCGGGCCCGGCCTGGCCCTGGTCGCCCACGGGGTGGTACTGACCGGGCTGTGCTCGCAGGACGTTAACGGGTTCAAACCGAAGATCGTCCGGCCGGTCATCGACTCCGGTTCGACCGAGCCGCCGCTGACCCCGGCCGACGCCACCTTCCCCACCCAGCTGCAGAACGTGACGACCTTCCTGCAACCCAACGGCACCCACCAGCAGGTCGTGCTGGTACCGGGCCAGTTCAACTCGGGCAACGACACCGAGCGGCTGTTCACCTGCCTCAACGCGTCGGTCGAGTACGCCAACCCGTCCGACCCGGTGGCTGCCACCGACTTCACCCCTCCAACCATCGTCTCGTCTGAGGGCGTGGTCACCGGCGGCACTGCCGCGTTCCGGGTCAGCGTCACCGCCGGGGCAGCCGCCGAGCCGGTCAAGCAGGTCACCGTACTGTTCACCTCGGGCAACGGGGCATGGCAGCGGCTGGCCCTGGCGCAGGGAGCAGGCGGGGTCTGGAGCGGCGAGGGCCCCGCCGGTGGGACCAACCTGGCCTGGTTCGTGCAGGCGGTCGACGGCGCCGGCAACGTGTCGGTGGCCAGCGACAAGGGCACCTACTTCGCCGCAGTGCCAGCGCCCACCGGCGGCTCGGTCAGCCTCACCGTGCCGCCGCCGCCGGCGTCGGGCGTCTACCCCGGGCCGGTGCCGGTGACGATGACCGACACCGCCGGGACGCCGATCAGCTACACCCTGGACGGCACAACGGTCAGCGGGGTCGCTTCCGGCACGGTCATCACGGTCACCGGTGACGGGGTGCACTTGCTCTCCGCCGCCACCGGCGCCGGGGCGGTCTCGACCATCGTGATCTCCATCGGGTCCGCCCCGCCGACCGCGACCATCGCCTCGCCGGTGACCGGAACCGCCCTGGTCCTGCACCAGGCGGTGACCGCGACGTTCAGCTGCACCGCCGCGGTCAGCTGCACCGCCCTGGTGGACGGGACGATCCCGGTAGCCTCCGGTGGGGCGTTGCCCACGTCGGCGGTGGGGGCACACACCCTCGTCGTGACCGCGGCCAACGCCGCCGGGGTCCGGGTTACGGCTCAGGCCAGCTACACCGTCGGTTACCAGATCTGCCACGTCCAGGAGGTGCTGGCGCTGGCCCACGCCCCCGTCCCGATCGAGCTTTCGCTGTGCGACGCCCAGGGGGTCAACCTCTCCCGGCCAGGCATCGCGGTCACCGCCACCACGCTCGACGGGATGACCGCGCCCGCCAACCTGGTGGGTCTCGGCAGCCGGGCCTTTGTCAACATCCCTCCGGTGCCCCCGACCTTCCGGCCGCCGGTGGTCGTGATGCCGAGCTACGGGTACCTGTTGAAAGGCCTCGCCCGGGGCACCCACATCCTGGGGTTCATCGCCGGGGCCGATCCCGTCCCGCACAGCGTCACGTTCACGCTCAGCCCGTGAGCGACGCGGCGCTGCTGGCGCCCTATGTCAGCCGCACGGTTGCCGGATGGGTCGAGCAGGAGCCTGGTCAGCGCGCGCTCGAGATAGACGGCTCGCTGGTCTGCGCCGACATCTCCGGTTTCACCCGGCTCTCCGAGGCGCTGGCAGCCCTGGGCCGGGCGGGAGCCGAGGAGCTGACCGACCTGCTCAACGGCTGCTTCTCGGCGATGATCGCCACCTGCGACACGCTGGGCGGCGACGTGCTCAAGTTCGGCGGCGACGCGCTCCTGGTGCTGTTCAGCGGCGCCGCTCACGCCGTCCGCGCCTGCCGGGCGGCGGCCGGGATCCGGGCCGACATCGCCCGGCCCCGGGCACGCCGGAACGGCCAGCGGGTGCGCCTGGCGATCAGCATCGGGATCGCCTCGGGGCCGGTGACGCTGTTCCTGGTCGACGCCGGCCACACCGAGTTGCTGGTCGCCGGGCCGGTGGCCAGCGCCGCCGGGCGGGCGGAAGGTGAAGCAACTGCGGGCCAGATCCTGGCGGTACCGGCGACCGCGGAGCAGATCCCCCGGACATGGCTCGGGCGGCAGGCGGTCAACGGCCGGCTGCTCCGCGGCCTGCCCGGGCCGGAGAGTGCCCAGAACGCCGGACCGGCCCCGACCGTCGCCCTCGACCTCGCCGCGCTCGACCTCGCCGCGCTCCCCGCCGACGACCTGGCCGCGCTGGTCCCGGAGGCCCAGCGGGAGCACATCCTTGCCGGCATCGTGGGCGAGCACCGAGCGGCGACCGTCGCCTTCGTCGAGCTGCTGGACGTTGACGCCTTCCTGGCCGGCAGCGGGGTGGCGGCCACCGCGGAGCGGACCCAGGCGCTGGCTTCGGTGGTCGCCGCCTCCTGCCGCCGCCAGGGGGTCCACTGGCTCGGCAGCGACGTCTACCCGGGCGCGCTCAAGGTGATCCTGGCCGCCGGCGCCCCCACGTCGCAAGGCGACGACGAGGACCGGATGCTGCGGGCGCTGCGGGAAATCGTCGACGAAGCTGGCACCGACCTGGCCGTCGGGGTCAACTCCGGCGAGGTGTTCGCCGGCAACCTCGGCTCGGTGAGCCGGCGGACCTACACGGTGATGGGGGACACGGTGAACCTTGCCGCCCGGCTGATGCAGCGGGCGGAACGCTGCCAGCTCATCGCCTCCAACCGCATGCTCGCCGGCGTGCGCGACCGCTTCGACCTCACCCCGCTGGATCCCTTCACCGTCAAGGGCAAGCAGGCACCCGTCCAGGCGTCCCTGGTGGGAAGGTGGCATGGCCGCCCCCGGTCGGTCGCCGCCAGCGACCTGGCCTTCGTCGGCCGGACCGCCGAGCTGTCGCTGATGCTCGACGCGGTGCACGCCCGCGCCCCACGGGGCGTACTGCTCGACGTCGCCGGCGATCCCGGGGTGGGCAAGAGCCGGCTCGTCGCCGAGTTCCTCAAGCGGCTGGGCGACCTGCCCACGGTGTCGGCGCACTGCCAGCCGTACCACACGTCGACGCCGTACGGCTCGGCGCGCACCCTGCTCCGGTCGGTTGCCGGCATCGAGCTGGAGGCATCCCCGGAGGAGGCCGGCGTGGCGCTGGCGGCATGGGTAGACCAGGTCGCCCCAGGCCTGCGGCCCTGGCTCCCGCTGGTCGCAATCCCCGCCGACGCGGTGGCCACTCCGACGCCGGCCAGCGCCGCCATCGCCGAGCAGTTCCGCGCCGAGCGCACCCACCGGGCGGTAGGCGACCTGCTCGAGGCGGCATTCCCCACCCGGGCGGTGGCCCGGATCGAGGACGTCCAATGGATGGACGACGCCTCCCGCTCGTTGCTGGATTCGCTCGCCCGCCGGCTGGGGCGGCTGCCGTGGATCGTTGTGTCGACCCGGCGCGCCACCGGCCTACCGTTGGGGGGGACCGACTTCCGGGACCGGTGCACCATCGACCTCTCGCCGCTGACCGCCAGCGAGGGCCTGGCACTGGCCCGGGCGCTCACCGCTGACCTGCCCGAGGACTGGCGCGCCACGATCGCCGAGCGGGCCGAGGGGAATCCGGTGTTCATCATGGAGCTGGCGGCAGCGGCCCGCACCGGGGGGGTCACCGCCCTCCCGCCGTCGGTCGAGGCGGCACTGACCGCCCGGATCGACGCCCTCCCCGGCCCCGACCGGCTCCTGGTGCGGGACGCCTCCGTGCTTGGCGTCCAGGTCGAGCTGGACCTGCTGGGCGCGTCGCTGGGGCAGGACGCCGCCGGGCTGTCCCGCTGGGCGGCGTTGGACTCGGTCGCCGACGTCCTCGACGGCAGGCGGGCCGTGCGCTTCCGGCACACGCTGTTGCAGGAGGTCGCCTACGAAGGGCTTTCGTTCCGCCGGCGCCGCCGGGTACACGCCCTGGTGGGCGAGGCACTGGAACGGGGGGCCGGCGCCGCGGTGCACGACCGGACCGCCCTGGCCTCGTTGCATTTCTGCCGGGCCGAGGCGTGGGAGCGCTGCTGGGCCTGCTCGCTTTCGGCGGGTGCCGCCGCCCGGGCGGTCAACGCGGTCGGGGAGGCGCTCACCTTCTACGATCGCGCTCTGGAGAGCGCTGCTCACCTGCCCGGTCTCGATCCGGTTGCCTGGTCCGCTGCCGCCGAGGCCCACGCCGACCTGCACGAGCTCAGCGCCCACTATGCCGAGTCGGCTCGCAGCTATGCCCTGGCCCGGCACCTGGCCGCCGGCGATTGCCTGGCGACCGGGCGGCTGTGGCGCAAGACCGGGGTGCTCGCCGAGCGGGCCGGGCGGTACCCGCTGGCGCTGCGCTGGTACGGGCAGTCGCTCCGGGTGCTCGATACCGGGGGGCCGGGCGGGGGCAACGCAAACGGCGGGGAGGTGCTGGAGACACTCCTCGCCTACGCCGGCGTGCGCTACCGGCAGGGCCGTTACCGGGACTGCCTGGCCCTGGCCCGGCGGGCAGCCGATGCCGGGAGGAGGGCCGGCGAACAAGCCCATCTGGCCCACGCCCTCTATCTGCAAGGGGTGGCGCAGACCTACTTCGGCGACAAGGCAGCCGCGGTGGCTGCCGAGCAGGAGGCACTCGACCTCTACGAGCAACTGGGCGACCACCTGGGGCAGGGCAACGTCTTGAACAACCTGGGCATCGCCGCCTACTTCGACGGGCGCTGGAACGACGCCCTGGAGCTCTACGAACGCAGCCGGGCCGCCCGCCGCCGGGCTGGCGACGTGCTGGGTGAGGCGGTGCAGGCGATGAACATCGGGGAGGTGCTGTCCGACCAGGGTCACCTCGACGCCGCGCTCAGCATGCTCGAAGAGGCCCGGGCCGCATTCGAGGCGGCGTCCTATCCCATCGGCGTGGGCATCGCCTGCTCCGACCTCGGGCGAGCCACAGCCCGCGCAGGGCGTCCCACCGACGCCCTGCCGATCCTCTCCCGGGCGGTAGCCATGCTGGACGAGATCGGCGCAACCGCCCATGCGCTCGAGGCCGAGACCCGCAGCCTGGAATGCCTGCTGCAGCTGGGCCGCTTCGCCCAGGCAACGGCGCTGGCGGACGACCTGGCGGCCCGGCTGGAGGGACGGGAGGGCGACGAACCGCTCCGCGTTGCGGTCACCCGGGGACGGGCCTGGGTCGCCCTTCGCCGGGGAGACCCGGACCGGGCCGGGGCACTTGCCGACGAGGCCCGGCAACGGGCGCTCGCCCTCGGGGTGCCGTTCGACGAGGCGCTGGCACTGCAGGTCGCAGTCGAGCTGGAGGGGAGCCACGGCGCCGCTGCCGGGCGGCTGGCGGCGATCCTGGAGCAGCTCGGCGTCGTGCACCTGCAGCCGGTCCCGGCGCTCACCGCCGTGGACTAAAGATTTTGGAGTTTTTTCGCCGAAAAGCCGGAACCGGAAAAGACTCCACAATTCCGCGCTTTGTAACCGGGGCTGTCGCGTGCCGGGCTACGCGGTGTGCACGATGAGGATGTCGACCTCGGCCTGGTGGGCAACCGTGTTCGGGATGCTTCCCATGAGCCGGCGCTCCATCCCCTTGCTCCCGATCACAATGACCTCGGCGCCGACCGCCTCGGAGCAGCCCAGGATCGCGTCGACTGGATCGGCGGATACCCCATGGGTCTTGGCCTCGACCCCGGCCTCGGCCGCCTTCGCCTGTGCGGTGGCGAGGATGCCATCGACTTCATCGGAGGCACCTACCTGCCAGGAGACTTCCTCCGAGGAGCCGCCGCGTTCCGCATTGACCGCCCGGACGATCGGCGCACGGTAGGCGCTGACGATGTGCAGGGTCGCGTTGAATGCCTTGGCGAGCTCGATCGCCCGGGCCAGGGCACGACCGGCAGTCGTGCTCCCGTCGGTGCCGACCACGATGTTCGAATACATGGGTCCTCCTGACGCGCGTCCTAGCCTAGCCGGACGGGCTGGCGGCGGCGCGCCGCAGGCCACCCGTATTCTTCTCACCCCGTTCAACGTCCCGTCAATGAGCCTTCCCACCCCAGGGCACGTGGCGTCCGGGCTGTTGAGGCGCTACCGCTCCGATCCGTAGAAGTCCTTGCGCGGCCCGGTCGCCCGGGCGCGCAGGTAGGCGAGCACCGTTGCTTCCCCGGCCGGGGTAAGGGCGATGGTGTCGGGGGCCAGTCGCCGGTGGGTTTCGCTGTCCCAGCCGTCCTCCTCGTCCAGCAGGCCAAACATCCGCCACCAACGTAGTGGTCGCCAGGCGGCCCGTTTCACCTCCTGGGCGGTCACCAGGCCGCCTGCGGAGGACCACCCTTGCTGGCGGAGGACCGGGGCGACATCGGCCGCAAGGGTGGCTACGTAGATCCGGCCCCCGAGCAGCCGCAGCCCGACCAGCTCGGTGATCATGCGGGTAAACCCTTCGCTGTCTTCGGATTCGGTGGCCACCACCCGCCAGAGCTCCGCCGGGTCGCGGCGCAGCTCGGAGCCGCGGCTTGTGAGGCGTAACCGCCGGCCGCGCCTACGGACCAGATGCAGCCTGGTGGCCGCGGCCCGCAGCGACTGGATCTGGAACACGTCGGCCTCCGACCGGGGCGGCTTCGGCCAGTCCCACCAGCCAAACCGCGCCCCTGCGTCGACGACCGCCAGCCGTGGCAGGTAGCCGCTTTGGGTCAGCTCGGCACCTTCACCGGCGGCGAGGTCGAGAAGCCAGGCCATGGGCGCGATCGCCGCCGCCGGATCGGCAGGCGGCTCGATCGGGTTCAGGAGCCGGTTGCCGACCGCCTTCCGCCACTCCCGGAGCGGCGGCGAGGCCAGGTCGATCCACATGCTGACCCGCTCGGTGGTGATCAGGCTCAGGCGGGACTGGCCCGGGACGAGTTCCGAGGACGCCGACAACACCTGCGCGGTGATCGCCGCCGCCCTCCGCCGCCACCCCGCGGACCCGGGAGCGAGGGTGCTGAGGCCAAGCGCCTCACCGAGTGCCCGCTCCACCTCGTCAAGCGCCCGTGCCTCTTCGACCCCCATGAACGATCCCCAGGCCAGCAGCGGCGTGTCCGGCGGATCGACGCCGGAGTCGTGCTCGGCCTTCTTGAACGCCGCCGCGCCGCGGTCCTCGTCCTCGGCCCAGGCGGCGAGCACGGCGGCGGTTTGCTCCGACGAGGCGATCCGGGCCAGCCGCTCGATGCCGAGTTCGGTCAGCAGTTCGGCGGTGGCGTCGAGGTATTCCCGCCATTGGCCCTCCGGGCAGTTCCGGGGGAGGTACCACCACAGTGCCTGCTGCACCGATGCCTGGTGGATCATCGAGCTCCCCTCGCCGGCGGTCAGCCGGTCGGCCATGTTTTCTGCGGCCTGGCCAAGTTCGGGGCGCCGGGCGGCGACCCGGCGGACGGCGCGGTCAACCTGGTCTGGGCTGCGGCCGGTGGTCACCGGCCGACTCTAGGACGATGGCCGCTTCCCCGCTACAGCACCCAGGTCGTCGAGCGGCGAGCGATGCCGTAGAGGTGATCGATTCCGGCCAGCGGCAGCCACTCCGGTTGCGCCCGGAGCCAGGGGAGCAACTGGCGCCGCTCCACGATCCGCACGTCGGGGGGTAGTTCCCTGACGGTCACGGACTTGGCCCCCATGACCACGATGACCCCGGTGACGGAAACCGGTACGCCGGCCACGGCACCGAGCAGTTTGGCGGCCCGGCGGGCCTCGTGGCGGCTGTTGCGGACGTAGGGATGCCACTGACCGTTGACCATGAAGGTGTCGCCGGCTACCCAGACCTTGGCGTCCGGATGATTCTTGGTGTTCAGCGTGAAGATCCCGCCGGGTCCGATGGCGACGTGGTCGATGTCCGAGCCGGCAGTGCCGACCGGGACCGAATGGATCACCCGCCACCGGGGGTCGCCGCCGGTGAGGTCGGCCAGGAGCCGGCCGACCTTCGCCTCGCCCTTAGCGCCAATGCGCCAGGACCGCTCCTCGGTCTTAACCCGGAACGCCCGGGCCACCAGCGTGCGCACCGGTGCCGCCGACCGGAGCACTTCCGCCTGCTGCCGGGGCGCCTCGCCGGCGGTCCGGCCGGCCAGGTCGACCCAGTCCTGCTGGGTATCCACTGCCGGTCTACCGGGATGCGGATCGTCCTGACAATCGGGTCTTTCACTCACAACGCCTGAGCTTAGCACCCGTCGCACAACTCGTGTTGTGCGAAGCGGCGCTGCGGACTCACCGGTCCGGAGCGGTCCTCCGGGAAGCGGCGAGGGTTTAGTAGCCCCCGGACCCGGTGCTGTTCGAGCTGGTCTTCGCGGCCGCCCCAGTCACCGGCGAGCCGTTGGGGTTCATCGCCTCCCAGGTCCCGCCGAAACTGGTGATGTTCTGGCCATTGGCAGTGCCGCTCGCGTTGTCACCGGAGTAGGTGTACAGCGGGTACCCGGCGTAGGTCAGGTAGAGGCTGCCGTCGGAGCTGCGGACCGTGCTGAACTGCGACGCCTGGATCCCGCTGCCGGCGATGCCGGTACTCATCCCCGAGGGGAGCTCGGTGTCCGGCCACACCTTGGTGCAGCCACTGGCGTCGGTGCAGGTGATCTTCCCACCGGCCTCGGAGGTCAGGATGTAGAGCGTCCGGCCGTTGCCGTTCACCAGCACCGTGCCGACCCCGGAGACGTTGGCGGCCTTCACGGTGACGCTGGCGTGCGAGCCGCCCGAGGATCCCATCGAGGCGTTGTTCGACTTGCTGCAAGCGGCGAGCGTCAGCACGGCGCCTGCCATGAGGAAGCCTCCGGCGATCCACCGGCCCGTCCGCCCAAACCCCGCGCGTCGCAACACTCTCGTCTCCTTCCTCGGTTCCGGGCCACCCGCAAAAACGGATGCATGTGCCGGTACTACGGCCCGGCTTGCACGGGAGATTTCGCTCGGCGGTTTGTGCAGCGGCGGCGTCGCTGTGCCGACCGTCAAGGGTGGCGGCATCCAGATGACAAGAACGACTGTCAGCTCACCGTGCGCCCGCTCCAATCGCCCTCCCCCTCCGGCGGCGGGGTCGGTGCCGAGCGCCCGTCGTCGTCGAGGAGCTGTCTGGTCGGTTGAGGTGAAGCCACCCGCAGCCTGGCTTCGCAGGCCTCGAGCCAGCGCACCGTCGCCTCCGCCTGGAACATCAGCGAGTCGACGAGGAACATCCAGCCGAGCTCATCGCCTGCCCGGCCTGGCTCAGGGTGGGTTGCCGACTCACTCCGCAGCCGCCCGTAACGCTCGAGCCGCATCACCGCCGCCCGCCGCTCGACCTGGATCACCTGCTCGGCAATCCCCGACCGGGCAGCCAGGGCCACCTTCATCGCCAGCTCGTCCCGGGCCGGGGGGTCCGCCGGAGCCGCGGGCCGCAAGAACCACTCCCCCAGCGCCGCATACCCGGCGTCGGTGACCTGGTAGAGCCGTTGGCCTTCCGCGGCGGCGGCGATCTCCCGCAGCAGGCCGTCGCGCTCCAGCCGGCCCAGGGTTGTGTACACCTGCCCGACGTTCAACGGCCATATCCCGCCGGTCCGGCGTTCGAACTCGTTGCGTAGCCGTAGCCCGTAACTGGCCTCATCCTCGGCCAGGAGAGCGAGCAACCCCATCGCCACTGGGCCCGGCGTCATCGCTCGCTACTCCAGGCCCAGGTAGCGCTCGATCGCCTGCACCCGCTGCCGCAGCTCGGCGACCTCCGCCTCCAGCGACCGGGCGTGCTCCAGCTGGCGGCGGACCCGGGACGACTGGAGCGCCCGGTCGAGCACCGCCTCCAGCGGCACGAGCCGTTGCGGCCCGTGGGTTCCCGGCACCATCCGGGACGGCAGCCGGCCGGAACGGTACCAGGAACGCAAGGTCGACAGCGAGACCCCGGCGGCGCTGGAGGCCTCGGCCAGGGTCACCCAGCCCTCTTGCTGGGGCTGGCCGGACAGCTGGGAAAGCAGCCGGTCCCAGTCGACCGGGCCCGTGTCGCCCACATCGGACTGCTGTGTACTCACGGTTGACTACCCTAACATATAACAGTCACTTGACACGGGTTTTAGCAGCGTCTACTCTTCCATGCATGTTCGAACGGTTCACTGATCGAGCCCGGCGGGTGGTCGTTCTGGCCCAAGAGGAAGCTCGCAGGCTGAACCACAACTCCATCGCTCCCGAACACGTCCTGCTCGCGCTGCTCCAGGGGGACGGCATCGCCACCAGGGCGCTCCAGGCGCTGGGCGTCTCGCCCGAGGACACCGCCCGCCGGATCGAGGAGCACTTCCCTCCCGGCGAGGGGCCCGTGGCCCAAGGCCACATCCCGTTCGCCCGGGGATCGAAGAAGCTGCTGGAGCTTTCGCTCCGGGAGGCATTGGGCCTGGGGCACAACTACATCGGGACCGAACACATCCTCCTCGGCCTGCTCCGGCAGGGCCAGGGCGACGCCGACTCGGCGGTCCAGATCCTCGGCGTCGACGCCGACGAGGTGCGGGCGAAGGTCCTCGAGCTGGTGGCGCAACTGGCGCCGCCAGGGTCGCCGGCGGCGGTGGCCGGGGTGCGCGAGTTCCTCGGGCCAGACTCGTCTCCCGCGCTGCTGGCGGCAGAGCGGAGGGCCCGCCGGGACGCGGCGGCCGGACAGGTCACCACCGGCCAGCTGGTGTCCGCTTTCCTGGAGGACCCGGAGTCCCAAGCGGCCAAGGCACTCACCCGGCTCGGCGTGACCACGGAGACACTGGGCGCGACGCTCGCTGAGATCCCGGTGGCCGGGACCAGTGACGCCCCACCGCCTCCCCCCTCGGTCGACTTCACGGTCGGCGGGCGCACGACCACGATCGGGGACCCGGCCCTCGCCGCCGCGCTGAGCGCCTTGTCGCCCGAGGAGCTGCGAGCGGCGCTGCGGCGGGCGGTCGGCACGGACCCGGAACCCGGTCTCAGCGCAGGCAGCACCGGGGCCTAG
>DAIQBQ010000007.1:0-22551 GCA_036781065.1 Actinomycetota bacterium | reverse complement strand
TATGTCAGAAACATGGGCCAATGCCTCCGGTGAAGCCGGTGCCGGGGGCGTAGGTGGCGGTGACGACGTGGGTGCCGACGGCCAGGTTGGAGAGGTCGGCCGAGCTGGCACTCCCCCCGCTCAGCGTCACCGCCGAGCCGACGTTGGCCCCGTCGATGCCGAACTGCACGCTGCCGGTTGGGGTGCCGTTGGCGCCGGCGTCGACGGTTGCGGTGAAGCTGACCGGCTGGCCGAACACCGAGGGAGTGAGCGACGAGGTGACGGTCGTGGTGGTGGCGAAGCCGTTCACCTGCTGGCTCAGCGCGGAGGACGTGCTGGTCACGAAGTTGGTGTCGCCCAGGTAGTCGGCCACCACCGGGTGGGTGCCCAGGCCGAGGCTGGTCACCCCGCCCAGCGTGGCGACGCCGCCGGAGAGCGATTGCACGGCTCCGAAGTTGGAGCCGTCGATCACGAACTGGACGTTCCCGGTCGGGGTGCCCGCCCCAGGGGACAGCGCAGTCACCGTCGCGGTGAAATCGACCGGGGCGCCCGGGAATGACGGGTTGTTGTCGGAGCTGACCAGGGTCGTGGAGTTGGCCTGGACCACCGCCTGGCCGCCCGCCAGCGTCCCCGACGAGCTGGCGTGCACGCCGTCGGACGGGGTGTAGGTGGCGGTCACGGTGTGGCTGCCGACGGCCAGGTCGGTGATCGAGTCTGACGACGCCTGCCCGGCCACCAGCGTCTGGGTGGTGCCCACGTCGGCGCCGTCGATGCCGAACTGGACCGAGCCGCCCGGGGTGCCGCTGCTGGTGGCGGTGACACTGGCGGTGAAACTGACCCCCTCACCGAACACCGATGAGTTGACCGACGAGGTCAGGCTGAGCGTCGTCGGTGCCGCGTTGACGACCTGGTCGGGGGACAGCGTTCCGGTGCTGGCGTTGAAGTCGAAGCTGCCGCCGTACGCCGCGGTGATGGTGTGGGTGGCGACTCCCAGGCTGGAGCTGGAGACGCTGGCGACCCCGCTCCCGTCCAGCGTTGCCGGGCTCCCGATCGGGTTCCCGCCGTCCTCGAACTGCACGCTGCCGCCCGGCGTACCCGCCCCCGGGGCCACCGCGGTCACCGTGGCCGAGAACGTGACGCTCTGCCCGGCCGCCGAGGGGTTGAGCGAACTGCTCACCGTCGTGAGAGTGTCGGACGGATTGACCGTCTGGTTGCCCGCCAGGAGACCCGAGCTGGCGTTGAAATCGGTGTCGCCGCTGTACAGCGCCTGCACCAGGTGGGGGCCGACGTTCAGGTTCGAGACCACGAGATCGGCGCTCCCGTTGCTGACCGGGACCGGGCTGTTGGGGATGGCGTCGATGAAGAAGGTCACCGTGCCGCCCTGGGGCAGCGAGGGCGTCGTCCCGGTGACCTGTGACGAGAGGGTCGCGGTGAATGTCACCCCCTGGCCGAACACCGACGGGGTGCCGGAGGTGCTGACCGACGTGGTGGAGTCGGCCTTGACATTGACGTCGCCGGTCGTGGTCTGGCCGTCGGCAACCGCGTCGATATGACCGGCGTTGGTGCCGAGGGTCGTCCCGGCGGCGAATGCGGTGGTTGCCGACCCGTTGACGAACTGCACGGACGTCGAGGTGGGAGTGCCGTCGACCGCGTTGGAGAACACGCCGGGCGACGAGGGGAAGCTGGCGAGCCCGTTCAGCGACCCGGACGCCAGCGAGCCGCCGGTGCTGAGCCCCAGCAGGTCGGCAGTGAACGTGGTGGAGCCGTTCGGCGCAACGGTGCCGACCGACGAGAGATCGCGCAGCTGCAGCCAGGGCGAGGTGGTGAGCGAGCCTGCGGTACCACCGGTGGCGGCGTTGGCTCCCGGCCCGGTGTTCACGCCCCACCAGTCGTCGGTGGCCGTGGACTGGTCGTTGACACCGCTGGTGCCCTGCCACAACGACGGCCCGTCGGTGGCGGTGTTGCTCACCAGCCGGCTGTCGCCCAGGCTGAACAGGGCTGCGTTGCTGTACACGCCGCCGCCCTGGCCCTGGGGAATGGTGTTGCCGACCGTCCCGTTGTTGGCGGTGTTGTTGACGAAGGTGGAGAGCGCGACGGAGTCGACGTTACTCCCGTTCTGGTCGATAACGAACAGCCCGCCTCCCTGGCCGCTCCCGGCGCTGGACTGGCCGGCGCTGTTCCCGGAGAAGACCGACGTGGTTATGGAGAGCGAGCCGACGGCCGGGCCTCCTCCCTGGAACGAAACGCCTCCCCCGTCGGCGCCGCCATTGACGATCGAGTTCGCGGAGTTGCCGGAAAAGGTGCTGCCGCTGATCGAGAGGTTGGAGGGCCCCTCGGTGGCTGAGGAGTTGACCTGGTACAAGATCCCACCGCCCCCGCCGGCGGTGGAACTGTTGTTCGTGAACGTGGAGTTTACGACCGTGAGGTCGCCCCCGCCGGAGAAGGCGATGGCCCCCCCGATGGTGGCGGTGTTGTTGAGGAAGGCACAGTCGGTGATCGTCGTGGCCTCTCCCGCCGCCGACAGCGAGGCCGCCCCACCCTGCAGTGCCCCGCCCCCGAACCCACCTGCGTCGCCGCCTTCGATGGTCAGGTCGGTAAAGTTGGCAACTTCATTGGCGAACAGGCCGGGCGTGACGAACACCCCGGAGCTGGCCGTGGTCTGATCGATCGTCGATCCTGAGGGGCTCCCCGCGGTAGCGCCCTTCACGGTTACGTTCAGGTTGGTCGTCGATCCGATGGTCAGGATCCCGTTGGTCAGCGTGATCGTCCCGGCGGGCAGGTCGATCTCGACCGGGTTTGTCGAGTTGGTGGTCATGGCGTTGGCCGTGAAGACAGCGTCCCGGAGGGTCGGGCAGGAACTGGGCGAGCAGGAGACGCCGGGAGCGGCGTCGTCGCCCAGGCCGGTCACGGTGATGATCGTCGTGGCCGCATGCGCCGGACCATCGAGCAGGGCCAGCGTCAGCACCGCCGCGACCGCCGCGGCAGATCCGACCGCACCGACCCGCACCCACCCGTGGCTCCGCAGTGTTGCCATACCCATCCTCCTGTTTGCCGTTGCTCCGCGTTCAGTTGCCGATCAGTTGCCGATCTCCCGGCCCGGTTCAGAGGTCACGAACGAGATGTCACGAGCGGGCGGGAAACACTCCTTGGAGAGCGATGATGAAGGTGAGCCCCAGATAGGGCGGCAGGTTGTTGTGCGGCTGGTTCCCGCCCGCGACCGACATCGCCTGCGGGGACATCGGCACCTGGCTGGCAGGACCAGCGTCCGAGTACACGACGATCCCCCGGGCGCTCCCGGCCGCCGGGACGTTCCCGGCCGGGGTGGTCTGGTTGGACGGGTTGGAAGAGCCCGACATGGCATGGCTGTGGGATGCCATCTCCGACTGCTGCAGCGTGACGGAGTCCTCGCCCCCGTCCTCACCGAGGTCCCGCAGCGAGAGTCCCTGGCCTTGCCCCGCCTGCATCGGTGCGCGCCCCTGGAGGTTCGGCAGCGCGAAGGTGGACCGGCCGTCGCCGCCGTAGGTGGTGCCAAGCAGCGAGAACAGGGCGGTGTTCTGCGCGATCGGCAGGATCTGGCCGGTGCACTGCGCCCAGCCCGCCGGGGCAAAGTTCCCGGCAAAGATACGGATCTCGGCGACGAAGGGGTTCGACACGGGGGACCTCCGGTCAGTTCTGGGTCGGGAAGATGCCCTGCAGGGCGACGACGAAGTTCAGGACCAGGTAGGGCGACATGTTTTCGTGGGGCGCCGACCCGCCCGTGGGGCTGCTCCCGGTGGGGGACATCGGCGCCGTCGGGCTACCCGTCGAGTAGGCCTCGGCATTGGACGCCCAGAGGAACCCCGCTGGCGTGTCCTGGTCCGGGCTCGTATCCGCGCCGACCGGGACGTGGTTGTGCGCCGGCAGCTCGGCGACGGTCAAGGTGTGCGTGGTCTCGCCGCCCGCCTGACCAAGGTCGATCCCGTTGCCGGAAGCCACCGGCGACCGCCCCTGGAGGTTGGGGAGCGCGAAGGTCTGGATGCCGTCGCCCCCAAAGGTCGTCCCCAGGATGGAGAACAGGGCCTGGTTCTGGTTGATCGGGAGCAGCGCGCCGTTGCAGAACGCCCACCCCTTGGGCGCGAAGTTCCAGGAGATGATCTTGATCTCGCCGAGAAATGGTTCGGACACGTATGACCTCCGCTCCGGTGGGTTAGCTCTGTGACGGGAAGATGCCGGACAGGGAGATAATGAAGTTCACGACGAGGTACGGGAGCATGTTGTCGTGCGGCTGGGACCCCCCGCTGCCCTGGAGGGCTACCGGGCTCATGGGGCTGTTCGCCGGAGGAACGGTGTAGAGACGGGTGCCTCCGGCCCAGACCGCGCCGGCCGGGGAGCTTTGGTTGCCGGTGGCCGCCCCCTGCGGAACATGCGAGTGCGCCGGGAGCTGGCTGGTGGTCAGCGTGACGCTCTCGGCCCCGCCAGCCTGCCCCAGGGAGAAGCCGGGCCCGACGTGGACCGGGACGCGGCTCTGCAGGTCGGGGAGTGCGAAGGTATCGATCCCATCGCCGCCGTAGGTGGTACCGATCAGGTTGAACAGCACCTCGTTGTCGGAAATGGGCAGCAGCTGGCCCTGGCAGAGCATCCATCCGACTGGAGCGAAGTTTCCAGCAAACATCCTGATTTCACCGACATACGGCGTTGCCATGCCTCACTCCTCCTTGCGGGTCGGATTGGGGATCGGCGGCCCGGCGCTCAGCGTCCACTCCATCAGCAGGTAGGGCGGCGACTCGGCGATGCTCCGGAACCCAAGCCGCTCGTAGAGGCTCCGGGCGCGGCTGAACTGCTCGACATGCAGCCGGACTGGCCTGCCGCTCCGGGTCGATTCCGCCAGCAGGCGGTGCAAAAGGGCGGTCCCGATACCCCGGCCGCGGAAGGCCCGCGCCACAGCCAGGTCGACGATCAGGAGCCGCTGGGCGTCGCGGTCAACCTCCAGCCGGCCGGCCGGCTGGCCCACCACCTCGACGATCAGGTCCTCGGCGGCCGGGAACTCGGCCCGGTAGTGACGCTCCCGGGCGTCGAACTGCCTGGCGAGGAATGCCTGCTTCTCGGCCGGGCTCCACGGGAGCGTCGCCAGTTCGCCCTCCCTTGTCCCGGCGTAGAGGGCTCTGAGGAAGGGCTCGTCGTCGGCCTGCCGCGGCCGGAGCGCAAACGCCGACGCCTCTGGCAGTGACGGCCCATGTTTTAAAACCCACGCAGTGTGAGCGTCCAGCGCAATTCTCCAAGCCGCAATGCTCGATCCCCCGGCAGTGGAGAAACTCTGGATAAGGTAGCACAAAAGCGCTTAACCGTGGATCTACAAAAACTGTTGGAAACCCTCCAAGAAGTGGGTCGAATTACCTAGTCCTGAACCGGGATTGTTTGCTTCAACCATATTTGCAGTCCGCTCTACCCAGAAACGAGGCACTGACTAGCTAAGACTCTGTATCGAGAAGCGATTCTTGCGACCTCGCGCAAAGCAGGACAATTACCCGCAACAGGAACGGCTAACATCACTGTCCGTGGTCGACCTCGCCTCCGCTTCTGCCGAGTACTTCGAGCCCCTGGTCGGGCGTCAGTTCCACGCGGGCGACCTGACCCTGCGGCTGGCGTCGGTGACCCGCGGCGAGCCGCAACCCGGTCAGCCCAGGACGCCGTTCCGGCTCGTGTTCACCGGGCCCCGCGACCGGTTCCTCCCCCAGGGCACAGTCCGGCTGGCCGAGGAGACGGCCGGGGAGCTGGACATCTTCCTCGTGCCCATCGGGATGACCAACGAGGTCTTCGAGTACGAGGCCGTGTTTGGCTGATTGAACCACCCTGGCGTCCGGGTTTTCGGTCCTTCGCCGGTAGTGCCCCCGCCGTACCGTATGCTCGGGCACCGATGGAGCGGGCTCGGGCCGCGGTGGCGCTCGTGGCGGTCGCCGTGGTGGCGGGCTGCACCAGCGCCGCGCCCTCGGCCCGCCCGGGCGCGACGCCAGCATCCACGTCGCCCACCGGGTCCGGCAGTGCGTCTTCGCCCGGCGGGTCCGGCAGTGCGCCTTGGCCCACCGGGTCCGGCAGTGCGCCTTGGCCGACCGGGTCGCCAGCGCCGGCGCCGGCACGCCCGGCATCGCCCGTATCGGCATCACCGGCTTCGGTCCCAGCCCTGGGACTGGCGTCGTTGCCACCCGCGCCGAGCCCCACCCTCGACCCGTTCGCCCGGGCGGCCAGCCTGCAATCCTCCAGCCCATCCGCTCTTGCCCAGGCGCTGGCTCAGGCGGAGTCTGCGATCCTCTCGCCGGAAACGCCGCCATCGGCCCTCCCCGGCTTCGCCCTCACCCAGGAAGCCGCCATTGACCAGCTCGTAGCCGAGCCGGCATGGCAGCCCGCCGTCCTCGCACAGCTGCCGGCGTCGCTCAGCGCTCTAGCCCAGGCAAACGTCAACGCGGGAAGCGAACTCCGGTTGATAACGCCACCCCGCCAAACGCTGCCGCCCTGGCGCATCGTCGCCCCGGAGCCGCAGGCCGAACTGCTCGCCGACTACCAGCAGGCCCAGCACCGCTACGGCATCCCCTGGCAGTACCTTGCCGCGATCAACTTGGTTGAGACCAGGATGGGACGGATTGTCGGCCCCAGCTCGGCCGGTGCCCAGGGCCCGATGCAGTTCATCCCATCGACCTGGGCCGAGTACGGCAACGGGAGCATCGACGACCCGCACGACGCCATCCTGGCCGCCGGGCACTTCCTGTCCGCCAACGGTGGGCCCGCGGACATGGCCGGCGCCCTCCACGCCTACAACCCCTCCGCGAACTACGTGAACGCGGTCACCGCCTACGCCCAGCAGATGCAGCAGTACCCGCAGACCCTCGGCGGCTACTACAACTGGCAGGTATTCGTTCGCACCACCAGCGGAGACGCCCTGCTCACCCCGGGCTACGGCTCCTAACCCCTCCTGGCCGGCGATCCGGCGTTTTGTGGATCATGGGCCCTCATAATTGTGTGTAGCGATCCACAAAACTAGCTGCTCACTGGCGGGATCCACCGCGAGGCTGCGCTCGGCTGTTCTCGAGCGGGACGAGCCGGTCAGTCCTCCGGCTCGTAGGCCAGGTTCGGCGCCAACCAGCGCTCCGCCTCGGCCAGGGTCCAGCCCTTCCGCTCAGCGTAGTCGGCGACCTGGTCCCGGTTGATCCGGCCAAGCGTGAAGTATTGGGAGTCCGGGTGCGAGAAGTACCACCCGGACACCGACGCCCCCGGCCACATCGCAAAGCTCGGAGTCAGCCGCGTCCCGGTGTTGGCCTCGACGTCGAGGAGCTTCCAGAGCGTCGCCTTCTCGGTGTGATCGGGGCAGGCCGGGTAGCCAGGTGCCGGCCGGATCCCCCGGTAGCGCTCCCTGACCAGGTCATCCAGGCCCCCCGATTCATCCGGGTCGTAACCCCAGAATTCCTTGCGGACCCGCTGGTGGAGCCGCTCGGCGAACGCCTCGGCAAGCCGGTCGGCGAGGGCCTCGAGCATGATCGCCCCGTAGTCGTCATTTTCCTTCTTGAGCTGGGCGACCCGCTCCGGTGCCCCCAGCCCGGCGGTGACGGCGAAGGCCCCGACGTAGTCCGGCAGCTCGGTCGAAGCTGGTGCCACGAAGTCCGCCAGGCACTTGTTGGGTACCCCGTCGGTGTGCTCCGACTGCTGGCGCAGGTGGTGCAGCCGGGTGAGCTCGACCGAGCGGGTCTCGTCGGTGTAGACGACCAGGTCGTCCCCGTAGGCCGCTGCCGGGAACAGCCCGATCACCCCGTTGGCGGTGAGCCACCGCTGCTCGATGACGCAGTCGAGCATTTCCCGGGCGTCCTTGAACAGCCGCCGGGCCGCCTCCCCCTTCGTCGGCGAGTTCAGGATCTGCGGGTAGTGGCCCTTCATCTCCCAGGCGCTGAAGAACGGTCCCCAGTCGATGTATTCGGCGAGCTCGGCCAGCGGGTAGCCGGGCAGCGCCTTGACGTAGCGGACGCAGTGCTCCGGAGTGGCGTCCGGGGTGGCGTCCTTCGACAGGTCGCGGGCCTGGGACAGCAGCAGGTGCGGCCGGGGCGGCCGGTAGTCCCCCCAGTCGATGGGCATCGCGTTGGCTCGTGCCGCCGAGAGCGGGATATACCGCTCCCTGCGCTCCCGCGAGGCGTGGCGTTCCCGGATGACGTCGTACTCGGCCCGGATGTCGGCGAGCAGCTTGGGCCGCTGCTCCGGCGACAGCAGCTGGGAAACCACCGGCACCGACCGGGAGGCGTCCTTCACCCAGACGACCGGCCCCTCGTAGGCCGGCGCCACCTTGACCGCGGTGTGTGCCTTCGAGGTCGTCGCCCCGCCGATCAGCAATGGGACGTCGAAGCCTTGCCGCTCCATCTCTCTGGCCATCGTCACCATCTCGTCCAGTGACGGCGTGATCAGGCCGGAGAGACCGATCGCATCCGCATTTTCCTGGCGGGCGGTGTCGAGGATCTTCTGCGGAGGGACCATCACCCCGAGGTCGACCACGTCGTAGTTGTTGCAGGCGAGGACGACCCCGACGATGTTCTTCCCGATGTCGTGAACATCGCCTTTGACGGTGGCGATGACGATCTTGCCCCTGCTCTGAGCGGCGCTCCCGGGTTGGCGCTCGGCCTCGATGTACGGCACCAGGTAGGCGACGGCCTTCTTCATCACCCGCGCCGACTTCACCACTTGCGGGAGGAACATCTTGCCCGAGCCGAACAGCTCGCCGACGACGTTCATCCCGTCCATCAGCGGGCCCTCGATCACCTCGATCGGGCGCCCGGCTCGAGCGGCGATCTGGGCCCGGAGCGCCTCGGTATCCTCCTCGACATAGGTGTCGATCCCCTTCACCAGGGCATAGGTAATCCGCTCCCCGAGCGGGAGTGATCGCCATTCCTCCTCGGCCTGCAGGTCCGGGCCGCCGCCGTCGCCCCGGAACCGCTCGGCGATTTCCAGCAGCCGCTCGGCGGCGTCTGGGCGGCGGTTGAGCACGACGTCTTCGATCCGCTCGCGGAGTTCGGGGTCGAGCTGGTCGTACACCATCAGTGCCCCTGCGTTGACGATCCCCATGTCCATCCCAGCGGCGATGGCGTGGAAGAGGAACACCGAATGGATCGCCTCCCGCACCGCGTTGTTGCCCCGGAACGAGAACGAGACGTTGGACACCCCGCCAGAGACCAGCGCGTGAGGAAGGTTGGCCTTGATCCAGCGGGTGGCCTCGATGTAGTCGATCCCGTAGCCGGCGTGCTCCTCGATGCCGGTGGCAACCGGGAAGATGTTCGGGTCGAAGATGATGTCCTCGGCCGGGAAACCCACCTGCTCGGTGAGGATCCTGTAGGCCCGTTGGCAGATGTCCTTGCGCCGCTGGAGCGTGTCGGCCTGGCCGGTCTCGTCGAAGGCCATCACGACGACCGCCGCCCCGTAGCGCAGGCAGGCGCGGGCCTGCTCGACGAAGGCCGCCTCACCCCCCTTCATCGAGATCGAGTTGACGATCGGCTTGCCCTGTACGCAGCGCAGCCCGGCCTCGATCACCTCCCACTTCGAGGAGTCGATCATCACCGGCACCCGGGCGATATCCGGCTCGGTGGCGACCAGCTTCAGGAACCGGTCCATCGCGGCGACCCCGTCGAGCATCCCCTCGTCGAAGTTGACGTCGATCACCTGGGCGCCCGCCTCGACCTGCTGGCGGGCGATCGCCACCGCCGCGGTGTAGTCCCCCGCCTTGATCAGGTTCCGGAACTTCGCCGACCCGGTGACGTTGGTGCGCTCCCCTACGTTCACGAACAGATGGCCGGGGGCGATGGTCAGCGGCTCGAGGCCGGAAAGGCGGCAGACCAGTTCTCTGGACGGTGGCCGGCGCGGCGGGAGGCCCTCGACCGCCTCAGCGAGGGCGGCGATGTGCGCCGGCGTCGTCCCGCAGCATCCACCGACCAGGTTGACGAACCCGGCCCGGGCGAACTCGGCGAGGATCCCGGCGGTGTCGGGAGGCTCCTCGTCGTAGCCGCCGAAGGCGTTCGGGAGCCCGGCGTTCGGGTAGCAGAGCACGGCGCAGTCGGCCAACCGGGAGATCTCGGCAATGTACGGGCGCATCTCCCGGCCCCCGAGGGCGCAGTTGAGCCCGGCGGCGAGCGGGCGGGCGTGGCGGACCGAGTTCCAGAACGCCTCGGTGGTCTGGCCGGACAGCGTCCGCCCAGAGGCGTCGGTGATCGTGCCCGAGATCATCACCGGCCAGCGCCGGCCCCGCTCCTCGAACAGTGCTTCGAGGGCGAAGATTGCCGCCCGGGCGTTGAGCGTGTCGAAGATGGTCTCGATGATGAGCAGGTCCGCTCCCCCGTCGACGAGACCCTTCGCCTGGTCCGAGTAGGCATCGACCAGCCCCTGGTAACTCACGTTGCGCGCCCCGGGGTCGTTGACGTCGGGCGAGATCGAGGCGGTGCGGTTGGTCGGCCCCAGTGCCCCGGCAACGTAGCGGGGCCTGGCCGGGTTCGACGTGGACACCTCGTCGGCGACGCTGCGGGCGAGCCGGGCAGCGACCAGGTTGATCTCGTAGCAAAGGTCCTGTGTCCCGTAGTCGGCCTGGGAGTGGGCGTTGGCGTTGAAGGTGTCGGTCTCGATCATGTCGGCGCCGGCTTCCAGGTAGCTGCGGTGGATCTCGGCGATGACCCCGGGTTGGGTCAGCACCAGGAGGTCGTTGTTGCCTTTGATGTCCCGGGGCCAGTCTTTGAACCGCTCGCCGCGGCAATCGGCCTCGGTCAGCCCGTAGCCCTGCACCATCGTCCCCATGGCGCCGTCGATCACGAGGATGCGCTCGGCCAGGGCCGCCGAGAGCTCGGCGGTCCGGTCCGGGGCGGGGGCCACGGCGGGCACCTTAGCCGGGTCATTGGTCATTGCAACCGAATATAGACGGGGAATCTCTGCCAGTCGCTGGCAGTTTCCTCGCGGTCGGCGGCTGCACCGGCCGCCGGCAGGGGTTGGCTGCCGGGACAATGTCCGCCGATCAGTGGGCTGGTTGTCGCCTCCGCACCAAAGGAGTCACCGGGTGCCCGGCAGTGGCGGCGGGCTGTCCAGCCAGGTCGGCCAGCGGCCCATTCATATAGGCGTCCAGGGTGGGACCGATCCAGCGGGCGACGGTGTCGACCGGCGCCGAGGCGATCGGCTCCAGTTGCAGCACGTAGCGGGCCCAGGCGATCCCCATCAGCTGCGAGGCGACGAGCCCCTTGCGGGCGTGATCCTCGCCCGGGGGGGCGTCGCACTCAGTGACCGAGAACACCCGGTCCTCGAGGTACTCCCTCAGGCCGGCAGCGGCCTGAGGGGACGAGCTGACCGCCTGGCAGGTGGTGACAAACGGGGCCTGGCCACCGTCCCACGGCCTCCCCTGGTCCCACAGCCCCAGGAACGCCCGAGCCAGGTGGGTGCCGTCGCCGCCGACCTTGGCCATCTCCACGGCGATCTCGCGGGGGTCGCGCCCCAACCGCATCACCTCGGCGAACAGCGCCGCCTTGCCGTCGAAATAGTGGTGGATCAGGGCCGGGTCGACCCCGGCCCGCCGGGCGATCGCCCGCAAGGTCGTCCGGTCGTAGCCGCCCTCGACGAAGGCGGACCTGGCGGCGTCCAGGATCTGCGCACGAGTATCCCGTTTGCCTGGCCGGCGCCCAGCTACCGCCACGGGATTGTCACGCTCCTTTAGGGAATCGCCAGAGTGGAAAAAAAACTTGCCCCGGGCAATTCACCAGCGGTGAAAAATATGCAAAACTCATCACTGTTGAAATCATAGTCCCGATCACAGGGGGCCCGCAGTGTTGAAGGCACGTGAGGAAACCCGGCTGGGGAGGCTCGCTCGCTTCTCGTATACCCGCCGGCGGCTGGTGCTGGTGCTCTGGATCATCGGGCTGGTCGTCATCAGCGTGCTGTCCGTGAAGATCGGGAACAAGTATGCCAACAAGTTCACCAGCGGCAACACCGAGTCGGCCCGGGCCCAGAACCTGCTCAGCTCGCGGTTCCCGCAGGCTGCGGGGGACTCAGCCGACATCGTCGTCCACACCACGTCGCCGCTGAGCGACCCGGCCAACCAGGCCGGCATCGCCAAGCTGGTCTCGTCGCTGAGGGGGCTGCCGCACGTCTCCAGCGTGGCCGGCCCCGGAGTCGGGCCAGGAGAGAACCCGACCCAGGTCAGCCCCAACGGGCACACCGCCTACGCGGTGGTCCAGTTCGACAAGATTTCGGCCAACCTGCCGCTGGATTCGATCAAGGCCGTGATCAACACGGCCAACAGGGCCGCCCACCCCGGCTTCGAAGTCGAAGAAGGCGGCCCCCCGATCGATCTGGTGGACTTCGCCGTGCCCGGCAAGAGCGAGGGCATCGGCGTCGGGGCGGCGATCATCATCCTGCTGGTCGCCTTCGGGTCGGTCGTGGCGATGGGGCTCCCAATCATCGTGGCTCTGCTCGGGGTCGGGATCGACTTCGGCCTGCTCGCCATCATCAGCCACCGGCTGAACGTCCCGACCTTCGGCCCGGAGCTGGCGGCCATGATCGGGATCGGGGTCGGCATCGACTACGCCTTATTTATTGTCACCCGGTACCGCAACGCACTCCACGACGGGCTCGACCCGGAGTCGGCGGTCGTCCTGTCGCTCACGACGTCGGGGCGGGCGGTGGTGTTCGCCGGCTGTACCGTCGTGATCTCGCTGCTCGGCCTGATGCTGATGGGGACGGCATTCGTCGTCGGGCTGGCAGTCGGGGCCATCCTGGCGGTCGTCCTGGTGCTCGCCGGGACCATGACGTTGTTGCCCGCGCTGATCGGCTTCTTCGGCAGGGGCATCGACAAGCTGCGGCTGTTCCGCCAACGGAAGGGTCACGAGGCGGGCAAGACGACCCTCGCCTTCCGCTACAGCCGGGAGATCCAGCGACACCCGTGGTTCTTCGGGCTGGTGGCGCTGGTGCTGCTGGTCATCCTTGCCCTGCCGCTGTTCTCGATGCGCCAGGCCCTGACCGACGACTCCAACGCCCCCACGACACTCACCACCCGCCGGGCCTACGACCTGCTTGCCAACGGGTTCGGAGCGGGCAGCAACGGCCCGTTGGTGGCGGCGGTCGACGTCCCGTTCGGTGCCGACCTCACTGCGCTGGACAGACTCGCCACCGCCTTCCGCAGCGAACCGGACGTCGCCGCCGTGGTGCCGCCGAAGATGAACGCCCAGCAGAACGCGGCGGTGATCATCGTGCTGCCGAAGTCGGCTCCGGAGGCGGCCCAGACCTACTCGATGGTCAAGGACCTGCGCGCCCGGGTCATCCCGCAGGCAATCCAGGGCAGCGGGCTCAAGGTCTACCTCGGCGGCGAGGAGGCCGGGGGTATCGACTTCTCGACCTCGATGTCGAAGAAGCTCCCGCTCATCATCGGCCTGGTGGTGGCGCTGTCCTTCCTGCTGCTGATGGTGGTCTTCCGATCGATCGCCGTGCCGATCAAGGCGGCGATCATGAACATGCTGTCGATCGGGGCCGCCTACGGCGTCATCGTGGCCGTGTTCCAGTGGGGCTGGCTGGGAGGATTCTTCGGTATCGGCAAGGTGGGGCCCATCGATCCCTGGGTGCCCCTGTTCCTGTTCACCATCCTGTTCGGGCTGAGCATGGACTACGAGGTCTTCCTGCTCTCCCGGATCCGGGAGGAGTGGCTGAAGACGGGCGACAGCGGTTTGGCGGTGGCCGACGGCTTGTCCTTCACCGCACGGGTGATCACCGCGGCGGCGGCGATCATGGTCTGTGTGTTCGGGTCGTTCGTGATCGGCGACCCGCTGCGAGTCCTCAAGCTGTTCGGCCTCGGCCTGGCGACGGCGGTCTTCATCGACGCCACCCTGGTCCGGATGGTGCTGGTGCCGGCGACGATGGAGCTGCTCGGCAAGGCCAACTGGTGGCTGCCCCGGTGGCTCGACCGGATCCTGCCGCACCTGGATATCGAAGGCGGCCCGGAGGAGCTGACGGAGGAGCAGGAGCCGGAGCCTGCGGCGCCATAACGCCCTAACGCAGCGGGTCGCAGTACGATGGTTGTCGTACAAGGTCCCTATGCAGGCGGAAAGGATCGGCGACGGCGACCATGGTGCCTGGTGTACGAACCGCCGGCGGGCTGTACCACCCGGCTCGGGCGGACATCGTCCTGACCGACGTGCTGCACGCGCTCAGCGACCCGATCCGCCTCGACCTCGTCCGGACCCTGGACGAGTGCGACGGGGAGCGGTCGTGCGGCAGCTTCAGCCTGCCGATCGCCAAGTCGACCGCCACGCATCACTGGCGGGTGCTGCGGGAGGCGGGGGTTGTGACCGCCCGGGAGGAGGGCACGCACAAGTACCACAGCCTCCGCCGGGACGACCTCGACGCCCGCTTCCCGGGGCTGCTCGACTCGATCCTGGCCAGCGCGTTCACTAGCTGAGCTTCCCGAGCCGGCCCGCCCCAGCGATCTTTGTGGCTGGAGTGTTCTCATTACGCCGTACACGCCCCAACGCGTGAGCCCTCAGTCAGTCATGCGCAACCGGGCTCTCCGTGATGGAGGACAAGAGCAAGGGGGTAGCCGAGGTCGGGTTGATCGGCCGGAAACCT
This sequence comes from Actinomycetota bacterium, assembly GCA_036781065.1. GTDB lineage: Bacteria > Actinomycetota > CADDZG01 > JAHWKV01 > JAOPZY01 > DAIQBQ01. The sequence continues at coordinate 7,983 of DAIQBQ010000007.1, read as the reverse complement.
CTTGCCAGGCCCGTGATCGCCTGCTATTGTTCGACGTATGACGAACATCGAACAAGTAGCTGGGCAAACGCAGGCGCAGAACCCGCGCCGCTGGTGGGCGCTCGCCGTGCTCTGCCTCAGCTTGGTCCTGATCACCCTCGACAATACGGTCCTCAACGTCGCCCTGCCGACCCTGGTGCGCGATCTCCACGCCACGACCTCCCAGCTCCAGTGGATCGTCGACGGCTACCAACTGGTCTTCGCCGGGCTGCTGTTCAGCGCCGGATCGATGGCCGACCGGTTCGGTCGCAAGGGCACCCTGCAGCTCGGTCTGCTGATCTTCGGGGTGGGCACCCTTGCCTCGGCGTTTGCCGGGAGCGCCGGCCTGCTGATCGTCACCCGGTCGTTCATGGGCATCGGTGGGGCGATGATCATGCCCTCCACCCTGTCGATCCTCGGCACCATCTTCCCCGACCCTTCCGAGCGCACCAAGGCGATCGCCGTCTGGGCGGCCATGGCCTCGATTGGCATCGCCGCCGGGCCGGTGATCGGGGGCGTGCTGCTCGCTCACTTCAGCTGGGGCTCGATCTTCCTGGTCAACGTGCCGATCGTGTTGCTGGCCCTCGTCGCCAGCGGGCTGCTGCTGCCCAAGTCGAAGGACCCGTCCCCGGGCCGTCCCGACCCGATCGGGGCGCTGCTGTCGGTTGCCACGCTGATGTCCCTGGTGTACGCGGTCATCGAGGGGCCGGACCACGGGTGGGCGAGCGCCCAGATCCTGGGGACCGGGATCGGCGGGCTGGTGCTCCTGGGTGTCTTCATCGCCTGGGAGACCCGGTCGACCCATCCGATGCTCGACCTGAAGCTGTTCAGGGACCGCCGGTTCAGCATCGGTGCGTCGACGCTGACCCTCCTCTATTTCTCGGCGCTCGGCACCTACTTCCTCTACACCCAGCACCTGCAGTTCGTGCTCGGCTACAGCCCGCTGCGGGCCGGCGTGTACACGGTGCCATTCGCGGTGGTGCTGGTGACCGTCTCATTGCAAACCCCCCGGGCGCTCGCCCGGTGGGGAACGGGCAAGGTCGCCGGGATGGGCATGATGATCGCCGGGGTGGCGGCGCTGGTCCGGGCGACCGCCAACGCCCACACCGGCTACCCGCTCCTGCTGGTGTCGCTGGTCGTCGTGGGGGTCGGGGTCGGGTTGACCATCGCCCCGTCGACGGCCTCGATCATGAGCTCGCTTCCGCCGCATCGGGCTGGGGTCGGCTCGGCGATCAACGACGCCTCCCGCCAGGTGGGCGCCGCCGCCGGGGTAGCCGTCCTGGGGAGCGTATGGTCGTCGGCCTACTACTCGTACCTGTCCAAGGCCCCGCTTGCCGGGGTGCCGGCGAGCGCGGTGGCGGCCAGCCGGAGCTCGGTCGGGGCGGCGTTCGCCGCGGCCCGGAACCTGCCAGCGGCGGCTGGATCGAACCTGGTGGAGGCTGCCAAGGCGGCTTTCGTGCACGGGTCGAACGTGGCAAACGTCGCGGCGGCGCTGGTGGCTGTCGGCGGAGCGGTGACGGCCGTGAGCCTGCTGCGGACCCGCCGGACGGTTCCAGCAGCCGAGCCGGCGCCGGAGCCCGGCCCAGTGGTTCTCGCCCTGGAACCCCAGGTCGTCCTGGCCGTGGCCGAGGAGCGGGAGCCCGAGTACTTCTGAACCACTCCCTACGCCGGGGGCTGCTTCGATAGGATGGTTGGCTGCGGAAGCACGTGGGCACACCAACGAGCGGGAGCCCGTTTGCGCCAGGGTGGCTCCGCGCCAACCTCCGGCAGCACTGAAGAAGGGAGAGCTATGAGCGACCTCGCCGAAGTAGCGCAAGCGATGGTGGCCCCTGGGAAAGGCGTCCTCGCCGCCGACGAGAGCGTCGCCACCTGCACGAAGCGGTTCACGGCGCTGGGGATCGAGTCCACCCCCGAGACCCGCCGCCAGTACCGGGAGCTGCTGCTGACCGCCCCAGGCATCGAGGACTACGTCAGCGGGGTCATCCTGTTCGACGAGACCCTGCGCCAGGGCCTGGTCGACGGCACCCCCTTCGCCCAGGTGCTGGAGAAGACCGGCATCTTCCCGGGGATCAAGGTCGACACCGGGGCCAAGCCGCTGGCCGGGCACCCGGGCGAGACCGTGACCGAGGGCCTCGACGGGCTCCGGGACCGGATCAAGGAGTACGTGGGCCTGGGCGCCAAGTTCGCCAAGTGGCGGGCTGTCATCACCATTGGCGACGGCCAGCCGTCCAGCGCCTGCCTCCATACCAACGCCCACGCCCTCGCCCGCTACGCCGCCCTGTGCCAGGAGGGTGGGTTGGTGCCGATCGTCGAGCCCGAGGTCCTGATGGACGGCGACAACTCGATCGAGGTCTGCGACGAGGTGACCACCCGGACCCTGTACACCGTGTTCGACGAGCTGGTCGCCCAGGGGGTCAAGCTGGAGGAGATGATCCTGAAGCCGTCGATGGTGATCGCCGGCAAGAAGGCGGCCCGCCAGGCGGGCATCCAGGAGGTCGCCGAGGCGACGATTGCCTGCCTGAAGCGGACCGTGCCCGCCGCTGTCCCGGGCGTGGCCTTCCTCTCCGGCGGCCAGAGCGCCCAGGTGGCCACCGAGCACCTCAACGCCATGAGCAAGCTCGGCCCGCTCCCGTGGGGGCTGTCGTTCTCGTACGGGCGTGCGCTGCAGGACCCGGCGCTGACGACCTGGCTGGGCAACCCGGCCAACGTCCCGTCGGCTCAGGCCAAGCTGCTGCACCGGGTGAAGGTGAACGGAGTCGCCCGCTCCGGCGGCTACAGCGCCGACATGGAGAACGCGGCGTAGGTCGCCCCGGACGCTTCCCTTCGCTGAAGGCCCCCGGTTCGCCGGGGGCCTTCCTTCTCCCTAATCCTAATCAGGAGCCCCGAGGAAATTACTCGGGCGTCATTACCGCCAGGTGGGCAGCGAGTCTCTGGGAGGACGCACCCTGTAGTTCCAGGCTCCATGAAAGGGGTGGGGCCTTATGAACTCTCCGACGGCCCGCCATGGTGCCTCTCCACAGCGGCAAGGAGGACTGGTTCCGCTCCCTGCTGGCCCTGCTGGACCCCGGTGTCGCCAGCCTGCCGATCGACATGTCGGGGCCTGCCGGGGCCGCCGACCGGCGACGCCCGGCCCGGCACTTCGTGTAGCGCCAGCGCTCGGACCTGGAGGGGGGCCGCGTAGGCCCTCGCAGCAAGGCCCCACTCAAGACTCCAGCTCGATCTCCACAGCGACCTCGGCCACCGCCTCGAGTTGAGCCTCCAGTTCCGCGTACACCGGGCGATGGTCCTCGCTCCGCCAGATAGCCACCGCCAGAGCATAGGACTGGGTCGTGGTGTCGTCCTCCCATCGGTTGACATTGCGGACGACGAGGTAGACCGGGGTATGGCGCCGCCGGTCCCAGCGTTGTGGAAAGGTGATCCGGCCAACCTGATTGGCGCCGGCGCTGCGAACGGATGAGGCTGGGGACAGCTTGGCCACCCGGGAGCCCAATTCGCTCACGGTTGGCGGCTGGCTGGACTTACTGCCAGTCTCTGGATCGCGGTCAATGGCCTCCTCTTCAAGGATCACGTCTTCGTCGCCAGCCACTCGGGCGACGGACCGGGTCACCTCGTCGAGCGGCATGCCACGAAAGACCGCGAAGTCCATCCGGCTCGAAAGGTAGTCAAGCCTCGACAGACGCGTCCTCGGGTTATAGGCGAGGGCCACGTCAAGACCCCTGTCCCCGCCCGGCTCGAAGAACGAGGAGGGCACCGGGAGTTCGTAGATGTGCACCCCGTCTATTGACATCGCGGCCTCGGCGATCAGGACGGCCCGGTGGGTGGTGCTCTCGATAGCGTTGGCGAGGACTGGCCGGCCGTAGCCGAGGAGGTGGCGCTCGCCCGCCGCCCGCTGAGCAGGTGCGCCTCCGACCAGGACGTCGGCGAACCCGGGAGGCTCCGCACTGAGGAGCACCAGGGCTCGAACCTGGTTCGCCGAAAAACCCGGGTGGCGGGCCTTCACCGCTGCGGCGACCCGGGTGACGAGGGGTGCCGCGAAGCTGGTGCCGAGGTCGGACCCCAGTAAGCGTGCACCTTCCAGACGGGTGCTGATGACGCCCATTTCCGGGTCGTTATCGACAAAGCGTCCGCTCTCAATACCAACGGTCCCCTCGTGCTCGACGAGCTCAGGCTTTACCGCCTTCGCCACGCCGGGCCCTCGGCGCGTCACGCGACGGCCACCCCGGTTCACCTAAGGGCACGCGTGCTGCGGTCTCTCGTCCGAGGTAGCCCCCGGCGGCCAATGCTTCAGTCAGGCCGCCTACCGTGAGTCCGAGCGCCGATGTTGCAGGGTCGAGGATTCGGGTGGTCTTGTCAGCCAGCAGGTGGGCTGGATAGCCGGTCAGCTCCTCAATGTCGTTGGTGTCCAGGTAGTCGGCCGGGGCGACGTTGCCCGCGGCGATCACCACCACCAGATCATGCCGGCGGGCCACTTCGTCGACCAGGGCGGCGGCCGGCAGTTGGCGCGGGGATTGCATTGGTCTTCGCATGTCTCCGACGGAGAGGTTGATGATCGTCGCGCCGTTGGTGGCGCACCATTCGATAGCCGTTACGAGGTCCCGCTCCCACAGTTCCGCCTCGGGAAAGTTGTTCTTGGCGTCCAGGACTGCCACCGAGACGATTCGGCAAAACGGCCGCGGGATCATGCCCGAGGCAATCGCCTGGTCGACCCGGCCATGAAGGATCCGACCGGCGACCATCGTCCCGTGTCCGCAGCGGTCCTCGCCGTCGGTGATCGCCGGCGAGAGAGACTCGGTGGCGGCGACCGCTGGACCGACCAGCGGGTGCGCCGACGCGACTCCCGAGTCGATGAGGCCCACCAACGGGGCACCGTCACGAGGGGCTGGCATCGCGGGCAGCGTGACAGGGTCGCGGGCGTACAACTGTGGGACTGTGAGGGTCGGGCGGGGGAGCACGTCAATGACCGCAATGGTGTCGAGCTCGGCCAGGGCGAGCACCGCGTCGGCCGGAATGTAGACGCGGGCCAGGATCAACCCGGCCTGATCGTTGACGTAAACGTCGGCCACGCGGCCCCCGCCCTCCGTGGCCGCGCCGCGCAACTCCGCCGCCCACGTCGCCGCCAGGGCCCGATCGTCGGGATGCCACAGCTCGACATCGAGCCGCAGCTCATCGGCTGGCGGACGCTGGCTCAGGACCTGGACAAGTTCAGGCGACATCCGGTCACTGGCCGCCAAGGGGCGGAGGGTGTCTATGGCATCAATCAGCCCGGCGTACGGCTCTGACCGGGCACCTATTGGAACCCCGCCGGCACAGGCGTCCAGTCGATCCTTGAACCCCGCCAACTGCGGATCGTCGGCGAAGGCCACCACCAGCCGCCGGTCCGAGCCGTCGAGCACTCTGAGGCCAGCCCGGCGAAATTCCTCAGTGTCGACCGCGGCGCCAAGCTCGAAGACGAACACGAGCTTGGGATCTACGCCGAGCACCCTTCTCCGTGACTGCTGACGCATGCTAAGGGCCTCAGCTTGTGCCTTCAGCTCTCGGCTATGGCCCGGTAGGTCGCTATGCCGCCGAGGGCCGCCATGGCCACGTCGAGGACGCCGTTGGCCAGGAATCGCCTCCCGTAGGTGAAGCAGCCGCAGACCACCGGATGATGGCCCTAATCCTGGTAGTCGCGGACTGTCCGCCGCCGTTCCTCCTGCCGTGCGATGCCGTATTCGAGGTGGGCTAGCCCGACCGTCCGGTCGAGCTTGCGAACCATGAATCGAGAAGCATCCTCGCACACATGTTCGACCTCTGCGTGGGAGAAGCCCTCCAAACGGTTGGCGATCTCCTGCATATCCACGTCTGGGCTCGTCCGGCCCAGCTTGAGCTCGAGGAGCCTCCGCCGCTCACCCGGGCGGGGGGCTCTGAAGTCCACCACTTCGTCGAAGCGGCGCCAGAGCGCGGTGTCCAGGAGTTGCGGGTGGTTCGTTGTGGCGATCACCAGGGAGTCGGCCCGTGTGTCCTCCACGAGCTGGAGTAGCGCCGACACGATCCGCCGCACTTCCCCGTGGTCGATCCGGTCGCCGCGTTCACGGGCCAGCATGTCGAACTCATCAAACAGAAGCACCCATGACCCCGCCTTCAGAAAGGCGAAGATCTGCTCCAGGTTCCGCGCCGTTTCGCCAAGAAAGGACGAGACGACTGCAGCGAGGCGCACGCGGGCCAGCCCCAGCCCAAGCTCTCCCGCCAGGGCCTCGGCAGTCATGGATTTGCCGCACCCCGGAGGGCCGACAAAGATCAACGTGCTGCGCGGCTCCAGGCCGTGGGCATGGAGGGCGGTTCTTTGTTGGAACTCCTCCAGTAGTCCGAAAACCAGATCGCTGGTGGCCTCATCCAAGACGACTTCGGCCAGCGACACCCGAGGTTGCAGGATATCGAGCAGGTCTAGATCGTCCCGGCCTTTGGGTAGCGGCCGGAGCGACGAGACCTGAAGCGGGCGGCGGACCGGCCCGGGTTCGTCAAGGATGGCTTCGAGTTCGTCGGCTAGAAGGTCGTGACGCTTGCGGCGCTCATCCTCGATGATGGCGCCAGCCGTAGAGCGGAAAGCCCGATCATCGCCATCGGCGTAGCTCCGCAGCAACCGCTTCATAAGATCGCTGCGTGCCATTCGCATGCCCCCAGTCGAGGTTGTCCCGGGATCCGTAGAAATACAGGTGGCGGTCCTCCACCCGTGATAGGTCACGGGCTGTCTAGAAGGAGGAACCGCCAATGGCCAAGGTTAGACGGATTCCGCTCGGCGGGGAGCCGGGCACCCAGAAGATCGAGATTCCCGACCGGGTGAGCGTCGAGCTCGCCTCCCTCGCCGGCAAGGCGCGCCAGGGGCTGCTGGCCTTCGCCGTGGGGGTGGGCCTGCAGGTCTTCCGCACCCTGCTCGAGGAGGACGTCGCCCGCATCGTCGGCCCCAAGGGCCGTCACGACCCGCAAGGCCGGGCCGCCTACCGCCACGGGGACCAGGAATCCAGCGTGACCCCCGGGGGACGCAAGGTGGCCGTGACCCGGCCGCGGGTGCGTGGCCTCGCCGGCGGCGAGCTGGCGTTGCCGACCTGGGCCGCCTTCGCCGGCGACGAGCTGCTCTCGGAGCAGACCATGGCCTCCCTGCTCGCCGGTGTCTCCACCCGCAACTACGAGACGACCCTGGAGAGCGTCGGCGACGACCTGCAGGCCTCGTCGACCTCGAAGTCGGCGGCCTCCCGCCGCTTTGTGGCCCGACCGCCAAGGCCCTCGGAGAGCTCATGGCCACCGACCTCTCCGGGCTGGCGATCTGTGCCCTCTTCGCCGACGGCATCGAGGAGGCGGACCACATGATGGTGTGTGCCATCGGCGTTGACACAGAAGGGGAAAAGCACCTCCTGGGGCTGCGGGAGGGCACGACGGAGAACAAGGCGGTGTGCTCCGGACTGCTCTCGGATCTGGTGGGCCGTGGCCTCGACTTCTCCGCCGGCATCCTCTGCGTGATCGACGGCGGCAAGGGGCTGCGGGCTGCGGTACGGGAGGTCTTCGGCTCCCTGGGCCTGGTGCACCGGTGCCGAGTTCACAAACGCCGGAATGTACTCGATCATCTTCCCAAGGAGACTCAGCCGGTGGTGGGACGCAAGCTCGATGCCGCCTGGGCGAAGCCGGATCCGGCGCTGGCCCTCGCAGCCCTCAAATCGGTCGCCACCTGGCTGGAGGCCGACCACCCCGGAGCGGCGGCCTCGCTGCGGGAGGGGATGGAGGAGACCCTGACGGTCACCCGCCTCGGCCTACCTCCCGCCCTCACCCGGACCCTGTCCTCCACCAACCCCATCGAGTCCGCGTTCTCCGTGGCCCGGGAGGTGATGGGCAAGGTCAAGCGGTGGCGGGACGGGGCGATGGTAGTGCGCTGGACCGCCGCCGGCATGGAGGTCGCCGCCAGTAAATTCCGCAGAGTCAAAGGGTATAGAGAGC
>DAIQBQ010000006.1:0-23366 GCA_036781065.1 Actinomycetota bacterium | reverse complement strand
CAACGGGATCGTCGACACCGAGCCGTACCGCAAGCTCGCCCGCAACCAGCTCCGCATCGCCTGCTTCCCGGCAATAGACCCCGACGACATGCGCCGGCTGACGGGCTGCATCGACTACATCGTCTCGGCGCTGAGCTGACCCCCGGGCGATGCCCAGCGAGAAGGGTCCTGACCTCGAGGCCCTGAGCGACCTGTGCACGCCCTGGTGCCTCCGGGTCGTGGTGACGCTACGCATCGCCGAGTCGATGGACGTCGCGGGCGGTTCGGCCGAGGTCTCGGCGCTTGCAGCAGCTGTCGGATGCGACGCCGCCGCAGTAGCCGCAGTGCTGGGCCACCTCGTCACCAAGGGGGTCTTCGTTCAAGACGGGCCGGGCCGCTTCGCCCTGAACGAAGCCGGCCGGCGCCTGATGCACCCCATGGCCCGCATCGGGCTCGACCTCGACGGGATCGGCGGGCGGATGTCCTCCGCCTGGGGCACCCTCCCGACCTACGTGCGGACCGGGCGGACCGGCTACGCCGAGGTCAACGGGCTCGGGTTCTGGGACGACCTGGCGGCCCACCCCGACGTCGCCGCCAGCTTCGACGACCTGATGGGCCTGGTCGGCCACGGCACCCCGGTCCCCCCGCCGATCACCGGCGGCTGGGGGCAGGTCGGCTCGGTGGTCGACGTCGGCGGTGGTACCGGGGCGATGCTGGCCGAGATCCTGAAGGCGAACGAGGGGCTCCGGGGCATGCTGGTCGACCTGCCGGGCACCATCGGCCGGGCCGCCGCCACTTTCGAAGCCGCCGGGGTTGGCGACCGGGTGGGCCTTGCCGGCCAGAGCTTCTTCGACCCGTTGCCGGCCGGGGCCGACGTCTACCTGCTGTCCAAGGTGCTGAACGACTGGCCGGACGCCGAGACCGTCGCCATCCTGCGCCGGTGCGCCGAGGCGGCCGAGCCGACCGGCGGACGGGTGGTCGTTTCCGGTGGGGTGGTGCCCGACGGCGTGTCGCCGGTGATCGCGATCGACATGGTCATGGCTGGAGGACGCAGTGTCCCGCTGACCGAATTCCGCCGCCAGGCGGCCGAGGCCGGGCTGGCGGTGACGGCCGTCCACGAGCCCCACGCCGGAAACCTCGTCGTCGAGTGCCAGCGGGAGCCCCGCTAGCAGCTGCTGGCCTAGCTACTGGCTCAGCTGCTGGCGATCCGGTGTTTTGTGGATCATGGGCCCTCATTATTGAGTGTAGCGATCCACAAAACTGATGCGGCCCTAGCAGGCGTAGTCGCCGTCGTAGCCGGAGAACGCCGCGGTGGCGTCCGCCACATTCGTGTACTGGACGATCAGCACCGGCCCCGTGGGGAGTTGCTCGTTTGCCTCGAAGTTGGCCACGTCGGCGCAGGCGGTCGCCCCGCCGGGCGTGTCCGGGTTCGGCGTCACCCAGTCGGCCATCCACAGCGGCACCGGCGGCTGGTAGCTGCCGACGATTGTGTTCCAGTTCAGCGGGCTGGCGTAGATCCCCACGGTGGCGATGCCCTCGGTCCCGCGGAGGGCGTCAATCGCCCCCTGCACCGTCTGGGCATTGAACGACTGGTCGCCGGTCCAGTACGACGACGCACCCTCGACGTCCAGCCACCAGGTGACGTTGGTGTTGACCCCGGTCGCCTGGGCGTCCTGGAAGGCATGGATCCCGGCGTCGTAGCCGACCTGGTAGCACTGGGCGGTGCTGGAGCATGGCGAGCTGATCGGGCCCTGGTTCGCTACCGGGACGTTGGTCAGGAAGGTGTACAGGTTCAGGCCGGCCCCGGCCCAGGTCTCCTCCTGGGACAGGCACGGGTTGGTCGCCCCGGAGGAGACTCCGTCGACCTGCACGATCCCGATGTCGTGGAGGCCGTTGGGGAAACCGGAGCACTGGAATGTGCTGATGTCGTAGCCGTACGAGCCCGACGGGTAGGCCCCGCCGGCGAACGCCCCGCTGCCCGTGCCCTCGGCGATGCCGACGACCGGCTGGGCCAGTTGGCCCGGCGCCGAGCCGTAGTAGCTCGCTTGGCCGAACGCGAAGACCTCGCCGCCGCTATCGGTGAACCAGTACCCCGCCCCGGTGGGCGTTGTCGTGGCGGCCACGATCGGTCGTTTGATCGGGATGCCGCCCAGCGACCCGTAGAACGGGGCGTTGCCGTAGGCGAAGATGCCGCCGTCGGCGGCGATCTCCACATAGCCTCCGCCGCGCTGGGTGGGAACCATGCTGACGATGGGTTTGTTGAGCGGCGTCCCACCCATCGAGCCGAAGAATCCGGCGTCGCCGAAGGCGAACAGGCCGCCGTCGGAGGCGACCTCCCAGTAGCCACGGCCGTCGGGGGTGGCGGCGATGGCGACAATCGGTTTGTTGAGGTGGCTCCCACCCATCGAGCCGAAGAATCCGGCGTCGCCGAAGGCGAAGATGCCGCCGTCGGTCGCGACCTCCCAATAGCCACCGCCGTCCGGGGTGGCGGCAATCCCCACGATCGGCCGGTTGAGGTGGCGGCCTCCCATCGACCCGTGGAACGGGGCGTTGCCGAAGCTGAAGATGCCCCCGTCGGAGGCGACCTCCCAGTAGCCGGCCCCGTTCGGCGAGGCCAGCCCGACGATGGGCTCGTTGAGGTGCTGGCCACCCATCGAGCCGAAGAAGGGCGTCCCCCCGAAGCTGAAGATGCCCCCATCGGAGGCGACCTCCCAGTAGGCCGGGACCGAGCTCGGCCGCGGCGGCGGCTTGACCGGGGACGGCGAGGGCGAGGGCGAGGGGGTCGGGCGGGGATGCGGCGAGGGGCTGAGCGAAGGGGTCGGGCTCGGGGTGGCGGTGGCCGTCGGCGTGGCAACCTGCTCGTGGGCGCCGGAGCGGAGCGCCGACGCCGGTCCGGCGACGAACACCGCCCCAACCGGCGCGGTCAGCACCACCATGGTGGCGATCCAGGCGCGGGCGGACCAGCCCGACCGGTGCCGGGGCGCGCCGAGCAGCCCCCGGGCGCTGCGTGGCATTACTTCGGCTTGGCCTGGACGGGCCAGAACGTCATAGGCTGCATGGTCTCACGTGTGGGCAACACGTCGACCGCAGCCGCAGGGAGGTACAGGGCAGCTGGCGCCGGGCTCAGCCCCAGGCGCCCACCCGCTGCGACGGCTGCGAATCCGGCTCGGTGGGCTGCCCCGGAGCCATCCCGAACTCCTCGGCCTCCGGGCTCGGCCCATCGATGCCCCACTCCAAGTCGCAGCCGACGCAGTAGGCCCGGCGCGCCGGGCGGAGGGTGACCACAACGTGCGTCGAACCGCAGAGTGGGCAGTGGGGCATGTGTAGGCCTCCTTCGATCGGCGGCAACCCAGTCGCATTGAAACGGACCGGGGTTGCCGATTCCACCATCCAAAAGGCCCCTCTTGCATGGGCCGAATGGCCCCCTTTCTGGGGGCTGTTTGGGCTAACCCGCCCTGGGGCGGACTGGTCCGGTCAGAAGATCGGGGCTCCGCTGCTTGTCTCGAGCGTCATCAGCGTCTGGTGGGCCAAACTAACGGCATTGGCCGGCAAGGGTGAGTACCCCATCGAGCCCGCTGGGGCCTGGCCGGCCGCGGTTACCCAGTCGAACAGCTTGCCGATGACGATTCCCTGATCGGTCGAGGGCTGCTTCTGGTACATCAGCGCCCAGCTGAAGTTAGCCAGCGGGTAAGCGCTCGCCCCCGATCCGTCGACGATGTTGAAGTTCCCGGCACTCAGCGACGGCGCCTGCGCCCCGGCGGCACTGATCGACGCCTCCGAGGGGGTCACGAACGCCCCGGCGGCGTTTTTCAGTGCGACGTCGTGGTAGCCGGCCTGCACGGCGTAGGCGTACTCGACGTAGCCGATCGCACCGGCGGTCTGCCCGATGTAGCTGGCCACGCCCGTGTTGAGCTGCTCCCCCACCCCAACGCTGGCCAGCGGCCAGTGGGTGCTCGGGGTGGTCGTCCCGATCTTGGTTGTCCAGGCCGGCCCCCCGGCGTCGATCAGGTACTGGTCGAGGTCGTAACCGGGACCGGACGAGTCCGCCCGGTGGACCGGGACGATCGCCAGATCGGGCAGGCTGACCCGCGGGTTGAGCGCGGCGATGGACGCGTCGTTCCACCTGGCGATCGTGCCCAGGAAGATCCCGGCGAGAGTCGGGCCGTCGAGCCGCAACCCCGCCGCCACGCCGGGCAGATTGTAGCTGAGCGCCACGCCGCCGAGGTCGACCGGAATCTGCAGGATCGTCCCCCCGGTGCCGGAGGCGGGGACGGCGATGGGGATCTCCGAGTCGGCGAACGAGACCGTCCCGGCCTGGATGTCGGACACCCCGACGCTGCTCCCGGACGGCGAGAAGTTGACCGAGACCCCCTTGTTGGCCAGGTGGTAGTCGTAGAAGGCACGGGTGAAGAAGGGGTTGATCGAGCTCGCCCCCGCCCCGGTGAGGGTCATCCCCGGCGACGAGGTGTCGCAGGCGGCGCTGAGCACCCCCCCTGGCGCCGAGGAGCCACAGGCCGCTGATGACGCCGGTCCGGTCGCCGACGGATTCGAAGAGCCGCAGGCGGCGGCCAGGAGCGGGAGGGCAGCCAACGCCAGCAGGCTCCGGCAGAAATGGTTCGGGGACTGCGCGCGCACGAAGCGATCCTTTCCAGGGTTGGAAAGCTGCCCAGCCGAACGGAGGGCGGCGCTATTTCTCCTTTAGCTACAGTGTTTATAGAGAATAGTGCGCCAGCTGTCAACACCAGCTGGGCGCCCGGGGCGCGAACAGGCCCGGCGGGGAGTCCCCGCCGGGCCTGCGCTCCCGAGGCGAATGCGGCCTCAGCCCGCCGCAGCCTCCAGCGCCCGGCGCACCAGCACCTTGGCCAGGTGCCGGCGGAAGCCGGCCGAGGCGTTGGTGTCCGAGACCGGGTCGGTCCCCTCGGCTGCCGCTTCAGCTGCGCCCGCAATCGCCTCCTTGCCTGCCCCCTCCAACGCCTGCTCCACGGCGGTCGCCCGGAGCGGGGTCGGACCCATGTTGGCCAGGCCGACCCGTACATCCTTCAGCTCGGCGTCTCCGGCGCCCACCAGCGCCGCCACGCCGACGATGCCCCAGTCCTGTGCCCGCCGGTTGAACTTGATGTAGGACCAGCCGGAGTCGGGATCCCGCTTCGGCACCCGGATCTCGACGAGCATTTCGGTCGGCGCCAGCACCGTCGTCAGGAACCCGGTGTAGAAGTCGGTGGCGGCCACCGTGCGGGTGCCCCCGTTGCCCCCACCCCGGATGACGAACTCGGCCCCCAACGCCACCAGCGCGGCGGGGAGGTCCGAGGCCGGGTCGCCGTGGGCCACCGACCCACCGATCGTGCCCTTGTGGCGGACCTGGGGGTCGCCGACCTGCCCGGCGGCGTGGGCGAGGATCGGGCAGCCGGCGGCCAGCACGTCGCTGCGGTGCAGGTCGTGATGCCGGGTCAGCGGGCCGATGGCGATCACGTCGCCGTCGTCCCGGACGTAGGAGAGCGACCCGATACGGCCGATGTCGATCAGCATCGAGGGGGTCGCCAGCCGCAGCTTCATCAGCGGCAGCAGCGAGTGGCCGCCGGCCAGGAGCTTGGCGTCGGGCCCGGCGGCGGACAGCGTTTCCAGCGCGTGGTCGACCGAGTCGGCGACCTCGTAGTCAAAGGCGGCGGGGATCATGCGGCACCTCCGGAGGTCGCGGCGGATGACTGGATGGCGTTCCACACCCGTTCGGGGGTGCACGGTTTGTCGACGTGGGTGACCCCGAGCGGGGCCAGCGCGTCGATGACCGCGTTGACAACGGCGGGCGGCGAGGCGATCGTCCCGGCCTCCCCGATGCCCTTGACCCCCATCGGGTTGGTGGTCGAGGGGGTGACCAGCCGGTCGAGCGTGAACGCTGGGATCTCCACTGCCGAGGGGACCTCGTAGCTCATCATCGACCCGGTCAGCAGGATCCCGTTCTCGTCGTAGACCGCCTCCTCGTAGAGCGCCTCGGCGACGCCCTGGGCGATCCCGCCGTGCAGCTGCCCGTCGACAATCATCGGGTTTACCACGTTGCCGCAGTCGTCGACGGCCACGTACTTGACGATCTCGACCTTGCCGGTCTCCGAGTCCACCTCGACCACGCACACGTGGGCGCCCGAGGGGAAGGTCAGGTTGGGCGGGTCGAACACCGCCGTTGCCTCCAGGGTCGGGTCCAGCCCGGGGGGCAGGTTGTGGGCGCTCCAGGCCGAGAACGCCAGGGCGCCGATCGTGCGGGTACGGTCCGGCGCCCCCTTGACCGAGAAGGTGCCGTTCTCGTAGTCGAGGTCGGCCTCGGCCACCTCCAGCTCGTGGGCGGCGATCTGCCGGGCCTTGTCGATCACCTTCTGCGCCGCCAGATGAACCGCGATCCCGCCGACCGGAAGGCTGCGGCTCCCGTAGGTGTCGAGACCGAGCGGGGCGGTGGCGGTGTCCCCGTACAGCACCTCGACGTCCTGCAGGCCCACCCCCAGTTCATCGGCGACGATCTGCGACCACGAGGTGACGTGGCCCTGCCCGTGCGGTGAGGTGCCGGTCGTGACGGTCACCTTGCCGGTCGGCAGCACCCGGACGTTGGCGGCGTCCCAGCCGCCGCCGGCGTAGCGCAGCGACCCGACGACCTGGGAGGGCGCCCAGCCGCACAGCTCGATGTAGGTCGACAACCCGATGCCGAGCATCTTGACGTCGCCGGCCTGCCGGCGCCTGGCCTGCTCGGCCCGCAGGTCGTCGTAGCCGGAAAGCTCCAGCGCCCGGTCGAGCGTTGCCTGGTAGTTGCCGGAGTCGAAGACCAACCCGCCGCTCGACTGGGTGGCCTTCTCGAACGGGGGCATAAGGTTGATGCGGCGCACCTCGACCGGGTCCTTGCCGACTTTCCGGGCCAGGGCGTCGATGACCCGTTCGATGGCGTAGGAGGCCTCCGGCCGCCCGGCGCCGCGGTAGGCGTCGGTCGGGGGAGCATTGGTGAAGATGCCGGTGTACTCGAAGCGGAACGCCTCGGCGCTGTAACAGCCGGTGTACAGCCAGGCGCCGAGCATCGGGATACCGGGGGTCAGCAGCTGGAAGTACGCCCCCATGTCGGTCAGCAGCTTGACGTTGATGCCGAGGATCTTGCCGTCTTCGGTCGCCCCCAGCTCAACGTCCTGGATCTGGCCCCGGCCGTGGGTGGTCGACAGGTAGTTCTCCGAACGGCCCTCAACCCACTTGACCGGGCGCCCGAGCTTGCGGGCAAGCGCCAGGCAGATCGCCTCCTCCGCGTAGACATCGAGCTTGGAACCGAACCCGCCCCCGACGTCGGGGGCGATCACCCGTAACCGGGACTCGTTGATCCCGAGGATCATCGCCAGCAGGATCCGCAGGACATGGGGGATCTGGGTCGCCGACCAGATGACATAGTCGCCGGTACCCGGGACGAGCTGGGCCAGCACCCCGCGGGGCTCCATGGCGTTGGGGATCAGCCGGGGCTGCAGGTAGCGCTCCGTGACCTTTACCGGGGCCTCGGCGATCACCTTGGCGACATCGCCGGTCCCGCCGTGGACCCAGGTGAAGCTGTTGTTGGTACCGAGGTTCTCGTGGACCAGCGGGGCGCCCTCGGCCATGGCGGCCTCGAGATCGACGACCGCCGGGAGGGCCTCGTAGTCGACGGCGACCAGCGCCGCCGCGTCCTCGGCCGCCGACCGGGACTCGGCCACCACGACGGCGACGGCGTCACCGAGGTAGCGGGCCTTGTCCTTGGTCACCGGGAAGTGTTCGGACATCTTGATGTCCTCGGTCACCGGCCAGACGCAGGGCAGCGGCCCGGCCCACTCGGAGGCCAGGTCGGCCCCGGAATAGACCGCGACAACCCCAGGGATGGCCATCGCCGCCGATGAGTCGATGGACTTGACCACGGCGTGGGCCAACGGACTCCGGACCATCGTCATCCAGACCATGCCGGGCAGGGTCAGGTCATCGAGATACCGGCCCTGGCCGGTGAGCAGCTTCGGGTCCTCCAGGCGCAGCACTCGCTCGCCGATGTAGCGGGCATGCAGATCGGTCGCCATGGCTATCCCCTCCCCGTTCCGGCACCGGCCATCTCCGGGGCGGCGGCAGCGATCGCCTTGACGATGTTGTGGTAGCCGGTGCACCGGCACAGATTGCCCTCGAGGGCAACCCGGATCGACTCCTCGCTCGGGCTGGGGTTCTTGGCCAGGTAGCTGACCGCCGCCATCACCATGCCCGCCGTGCAGAAACCGCACTGGAGCCCGTGGTTGTCCTGGAACGCCTTCTGCAGCGGGTGGAGTTCGCCGTTGCTGGCCAGCCCTTCGATCGTGGTGATCTCGGCGCCGTCGGCCTGGACCGCCAGCAGCGTGCAGGACTTCACCGAATCGCCGTCCATCAGCACCGTGCAGGCCCCGCACGACGACGTGTCACAGCCCACTTTCGTTCCGGTGAGCCCGGCGTTGTCCCGCAAGAAGTAGACGAGCAGGGTGCGAGGCTCGACGTCGGCCTCCCGCGTGAGCCCGTTGACCACCACCGAAACGTGTCTGGTACCTCCTGATCCCATCGAGCACCCCTCCTTGGTGGACAGCCGAATCTGGAACCGCCAAACCTGGCTTGTGGATGGCGAGCGGTTACGCGCGTACAAGCGCGCGGTCGCCCTGGGTACAGAGAAGGGGCGGCGCGGGGCCGGAGTGGGAGCCCGGAGGGGTACCCAGCGGTCGAGCAACGACGCGCCCGCATCGCATGCGTCACTCCCCGGACGGTCTCTCTCGGCGCGATAACCGCCCGCTTTTCGTCACGCTAGCACCGGACCCAAAGGGGGGTCAATTCCCGTATCGTGGGGATAAGAAAAGGCTGGTCAGGGGCTGGTCTTGGCCACCTTCCTGTCATTTAGCGATACAATTAGGACCTCAACAACCGTGCAAACCTTGGGAAAGCCAGGGCTCCGCCAGCAAGACCTCTCCAGTGACAGGTGAGTACATTGCGCAGTAACGTACGCCGTCAACGGGTGACGGAGTTAGTGGTACGCGGACACCGGGTGGGCTGGGGCCGGCGTTGACCCAGGGCTTCCCGCCGTCGCCGGTGCCGGGCGCGACTCCCGAGCTGATCGTCCTTGTCGACGACACCGGGGCAGCCCATGGGGTCGCCGAGAAGCTCTCCGCCCACCACGCCGACACCCCGCTGCACCTGGGCTTCTCCTGCTACCTCTTCGATGGCCGGGGCAGGCTGCTGGTCACCCGGCGGGCGTTGACCAAGAAGGTCTGGCCGGGGGTGTGGACCAACAGCCTGTGTGGCCATCCGGCACCGGGCGAGGCGCTGACCGGCGCCGTCGAGCGGCGGTTGGCGTTCGAACTCGGGATGGGCGCGTCGTCGATCGAGGTCGTACTCCCCGCTTTCCGCTACCGCACTCCCCCGTTCCACGGCGTCGTCGAGAACGAGTTCTGCCCGGTGCTGGTCGCCCGGGCCGACGGGGAGCCCAACCCGAACCCCGACGAGGTCGAGGAGTACACCTGGACGGACTGGGGGACCTTCGCCGCCGACGCCCGGGCAGACAATGCCGATCGCTACTCCTGGTGGTGCAAGGCCCAGCTGGACGATCTGGACGCTGACACCTTGGTCGCCAGCTACGCCCGGCCCCACGCTTCCTGACCCGGCCCGCCGCTCCTGACCCGGGGGCCCAGCCCCCGGCGCAACTGCCCACCCGGCGGAGGAGACAGGCCCCCGTGCCCATCCCCTCCGCGCAGGTGAACCTTCAGCCGAGCGGCGCCGCTCCCCACCCACCCGGCGGCTCGGGCCGCTCTATCTCGCTCCGGCCGCAAATTCCGGGCTGACTCACTCCTGGTCCGGCGGCCGCTCCCGGACCACGCGGCCGCTCCCGGGCTGGACCGGGGGGGCGTCGAGGCCGAGTTCCTCGGTGCCGATCACCTGACCGCCCTCTGTGAACCGGTCGACCCGCAGCGGCCCGGCATGCACCAGCACATCCTCAACCTCGGCGAACTGGTCCGGGGTGGTCACATGGACCTGGACCACAACCCCTTGCGGGGCTGGTGACCGGACCACGTCCGGAGCTGCGACGCCGGTGGCCGCACGCTCCGCAGTGGCGCCTCCCGCGGTTGGGGGCACATCGATGGCAGCCGGGTCGATGCGGGGCTTGGCGAACCCTCCTACCACCCCGCCGGCGACGCCGAGCGCCACGGCCAGGACGACCGCTGCGATCACCGTGCCAACGCCGCCACCAAAGACCGCTGCCCCGATGATGAATCCGACGATGGCCCCGACGACGACGCCGATCAGACCACCGCTGGCGGCGCCGGACAACATCGATTTGGTGGCGACGCCAGCGCTGCCCTCAAGTTCATCGCGCATCCTGGCCTCATCGACGGCCGGCACGTCGGCGGCGTCATCCAGGGCGATCGCCTCGCCGGTGAACCCCCTTAGCCGCAAGGCGCCGACCGCCTGCCGGGCGGTCGAGACGTCGGCGAAGGTGGCGGTCAGGTTGTAGTCGCCGGTGTCCTCCCGCCCGGGAAGGCCTGCCGGGGCCCTCTGTTCCGATCCACCCTGCTCAGGACGCTGCATGCTCGCCTCCTCCCTCGGCCCGCCGGTCTGTGCCTGCGGGTACCCTCCGAGCGCCCACGCCAGGGATGCCAAGGATGTCCGTCATGTGGGCGCGCACAGCGGGGATGGCGGTCACTGCGGGTCGACGCTTCCGGCGATGCGGCCGGCCACGCTCGTCGGTTCCCGGGCACCGTTGCGCCGGGCCTGCTCCTCGGCGCGGGGCACACCGGGCACATGGGCCGGGCCGACGCCCTGCGCGTTGCGCAGCTTGCCCCCGAACGACGAGGCAATGTCGCCCCCCTTCTTCCATGGCTTCAGGATCACTACAGCCGCCGCCGCCAGGGCGATCAGCAGGCCGAGACCAATCTTGATAGACATGGGAACCTCCTTTCCCGGCATGGATCCAGGTGCTCCCTGCACCGATCCAGGTGCCATGCGGCACCACGCCCTGCGTTTACGAGCTACCCACGACCAGGCCGCTCCAATCGGCCGGGCAACCATCGCTTCAACCGCCGGAGCCAGGCCGGTTCGCCAGGTTTGCAGGATCTTCGGCTCGGGTAGGGCCACAGCTGAGAGCCGAAGGTCCGGACACCCATTTACCGGGCGCAGACCCGGGTAAGTACGCCAGCGCCGAGGCACTCAGAAGAACCACCCGGCCGGCCGCGATGCCGGCCCTGCACGGCCTGGATGCCCAGCGACACCTCGGCCACGACGCCGGCCCAACCCGTCGCCCCTCCGCGTGGCGGCCCGATTCGTCCGCAGCCTTGACCGCTCCTGGAGGCCACGCAGCTTGGTAGGAGCCCGGAAGTCTTCAGCAGTCCGTAGGTGAAAGGGAGGCGACGAATATCTACTCGCCCCGGCGGTCGTGTCGCCGCCCGTCTCCGGGCAGGAGCCTGCGCGCTCACACTGCTGACCGCCGGCTGCGCATCCGAGGCCAACTCGCCGTCAATCCTGCGCTCCTCCGGCCTTGGCGCCCTCGACGTCGAGCGGCTGTGGTGGATCCTCTTCGCCATTTCGGCCGCGGTGTTCGCCATCGTGATGGCGCTGGTGTTCGTGGCGCTGGTGCGCCGGAACCGCCCGCCGGTTCAGGTCTCCGGCCCGGAGGAGGAGGTCCCCTGGGGCGGTCGCTTCATCCTGCTGGCGGGCGTGGTCATCCCGGCGGTGATCCTGACCGGCACCTTCGCCCTGACGCTGCACGAGATGTCGCTGCTGGACACCTCCGGCCGGCATCCAGCCTTCACCATCCAGGTGATCGGTCACGACTGGTGGTGGGAGGCGCGGTACCCGAACGGGGCGGTGACCGCCAACGAGATCCATATCCCGACCGGCCAGACCGTCCGGGTGGACCTGACCACTGCGGATGTCATCCACAGCTTCTGGGTGCCGCAGCTCCAGGTCAAGACCGACATGATCCCGGGCCGCAGCAACCACACCTGGCTCCGGACCAGCTCGCCCGGGCGGTACCGGGGCCAGTGCGCCCAGTTCTGCGGGCTGCAGCACGCCCACATGATCTTCTACGTCGTTGCCGACCCCCCGCAGGTGTTCCAGTCCTGGCTGGCCGGCCAGGCGGCACCCGCGGCGACCCCCGACACCGCCCAGGCGGCGGCCGGCGAGCGGACCTTCCTCACCTCCACCTGCACCGGCTGCCACACGATCCGGGGAACCGGGGCGGCCGGGGTCGTCGGGCCGGACCTGACCCACCTGGCCTCCCGGCAGACGCTCGCCGCCGGGACCCTGGCCAACACCCCTGGGAACCTCGCCGAGTGGATCACCGATCCGCAGCACGTGAAGCCGGGGGCGGAGATGCCGCCGACCGGGCTGACCCCCGCCCAGGCCCAGGCGCTGGTCGCCTACCTGGAGTCCCTGCACTGACGTAAGAGAGAGGGCGTAGGCGACGTAACGCATGGCCACGATCGAACACGAGACCGCGGAAGCGCTTGAGCAGGCCTGGACCGAGCCCCGGGGCATCGTTGCCTGGCTGACCACGGTCGACCACAAGCGCATCGGCATGAAATACCTGGTCACGGCGCTGCTCTTCCTCGTGATCGGCGGCCTCGAGTCGCTCCTTATCAGGGCGCAGCTCGGCCAGCCCAACGAGCACCTGATCAGCCCGGAGGTCTACAACCAGGTCTTCACCATGCACGGGGTGACGATGATGTTCCTGTTCGCAACCCCGGTCCTCTCCGGGTTCGGCAACTACCTGGTCCCGCTGATGATCGGCTCCCGGGACATGGCGTTCCCGCGGCTCAACTCGTTCGGCTACTGGGTGTTCCTGGCCGCCGGCATCTTCTTGTACTCATCGTTCCTCACCGGCCATGTCCCTGACGCCGGTTGGTTCAATTACGTGCCTCTTTCGGGAGGCAAGTACGGCTCGGGGATCGGGATCGACTACTACGCGCTCGGCCTGATCTTCGTGGCGATCTCGACGACCGCTGGCGCGATCAACTTCCTGGTCACCATCCTCAAATGCCGGGCGCCGGGGATGTCCATCAACCGCATCCCCATCTTCGTCTGGGGCGAGCTGGCAATGTCGTTCGCCATCCTGTTCGCACTGCCGACGCTCAGCGTCGCCTGCGTGCTGCTGGAACTGGAGCGCCGGTTCGGCTTTCATTTCTTCGGCGCCAAGGGCGGGGACCCGCTGCTCTGGCAACACCTGTTCTGGATCTTCGGCCACCCGGAGGTCTACATCATCATCCTGCCTGCCCTGGGCATCGTTTCGGCGATGCTGCCGACGTTCACCGGGCGGCGGATGGTCGGCTACACGTGGATCGTGATCGCCGAGATGGCCACCGCCCTGATCGGCTTCGGGGTGTGGACCCACCACATGTTCACGACCGGCCTCCCGCAGATCGCGATCTCGTTCGTCGCCCTGTCGAGCTTCATGATCGCCATCCCGAGCGGGGTGCAGATCTTCGCCTGGATCGCCACGCTGATCGCCGGCCGGCCGAGGCTCACGACGCCGATGCTGTTCATCCTGGGATTCCTGTTCGTCTTCGTGATCGGGGGACTCAGCGGCGTGATGTTCGCCGCCGTTCCCTTCGACCAGGCGGTCCACGACTCCTATTTCGTCATCGCCCATTTCCATTACGTCATGGTTGGTGGCCTGCTATTCCCGCTGTTTGGGGCGCTCTATTACTGGCTGCCGAAGATGACCGGCAGGATGCTCTCAGAGACCTTGGGCAAGTGGAGCTTCTGGATCATTTTCATCGGTTTCAATCTCTGTTTCTTCCCGATGCACATCATGGGCATCCTGGGCCAGCCCCGGCGCACCTACACCTACCAGGCGGGCCTGGGCTGGACCGCGCCGAACCTGGTCTCGACAATCGGCGCCTTCATCCTGGCCGCCGGCATCCTGCTGCTCTTCTACAACTGGGTCGTCAGCCTCCGCCGCGGCGCCAAGGCCCCCAACGACCCCTGGGGCGGCGACACCCTGGAGTGGGCGACCAGCTCGCCGCCGCCGGAGTACAACTTCGCCTCGGTCCCGACCATCCGCAGCCTGGAGCCGACCTGGGACCAGCCCGAGCTTCGCGACGGGGCGCAGCCGGTCGAGGCTGGGGGCCGCCCGCTGCTCGGCGGCCACCTGACGCTGTCGACATCGATGCTTGACGGAACCCCTCAGGTCATCGTCGCCATGCCGCATGCCACCTCAGCGCCTCTTTGGGCGGCGTCCGGGCTGCTGGTGATGTTCTGGGGCGTGGTGTTCAGCGCCTGGCTGCTCGCCGGTGCCGGGGCGGCCGTGTTCGCCGGCGGCTTGATCGGGTGGTTCTGGCCCCGGCACCAGACCCAGGAGACGTAGCCGATGGCGACCACCGATCCCGAGGTGCTGATGCCGACCGGAGCCCCCGGCGAGCTCCTCCCCCGCTACGCCAACGGGCCGGCGGCGTTCGGCTACTGGGGCATGTGGGGGCTGATCACCACCGAGGCGCTGCTGTTCTCGACGCTGTTCGCCAGCTACTTCTACCTGCGGTTCCGGGCACACAGCTGGCCCCCGCACGGCATCGCCCCGCCCGACCTGATGCTGCCGCTGATCATGACCGTGATCCTGTGGTGCTCGAGCATCCCGGTGCACATCGCCGACCACTCGATCAAGCACGGCAACCAGAAGGGCCTCCGCTACGGGCTGCTTGGCGGATGGATCCTGGGGGCGACCTTCCTCGGCCTCCAGCTCCTGGTCGAGTACCCGGAGACCGCCAAGCTGTTCACGCCCCGGACCAACGCCTACGGGTCGCTCTTCTTCACCATCACCGGCTTCCACGGATTCCACGTGATCGTCGGGCTCCTGATCAGTGCCTGGGTCCAGATCCGGGCCTGGCAGGGGGCCTTCGACAAGCACCGGCACCTGACCGTCCACAACTTCGCCATGTACTGGCACTTCGTCGACACCATCTGGCTGTTCGTCCTGCTGACCGTCTACTTCTCGCCCCGCCTGTGAACGCGACGACCCCGGCCTCGCTCACCCGTACCGAGCGCGCCGTGCTGTGGTTCGGGATACTCGCCGCGCCAGCGGCGTGGTCGTTCATGCTGCTGACCAACGCCTTTCTCGGCGAGTCGCTGGCCTGCGCCCCCGGGTCGATCATGTCGCTGGCAACCGGCTCCGGGGTCAAGGTGGCGGTCGCCGCCGTCAACGGCGCCGGGATCGCGGTCAGCATTACCGCCCTTGCCGTGTCGCTGGCCTACTGGCGCCGGCTGCGCCGCGGCGGGGCGGACCACACCCCCGGCGGCCGGGCCGAATGGATGGCCGGGGCCGGGGTCATGGTCAGCATCCTCTTCCTGCTCATCATCGCCGGGGCCTACCTGCCGCTCATCTTCCTCCACCCGCCATGCATCCCGACGCCGTAGTGCTGCTCCCGCCCAGCCGGCTGGCGACGGCCTGGACCTTCGACCCGGCCGTGCTGGCCGGGCTTGCCGCCGCCGCCGCGCTGTACGGACGGGGCCTGGCCGTGCTGCGCAGGCGACCGGCGCCGAGCCGGCAGGCAGTCCCTGGCCGCCAAGCGGTGGCGTTCTTCGCCGGGCTGTGCTGCCTCGTCGTTGCCCTGGTCTCGCCGCTCGACGCCCTCGGCGGGACGCTGCTGTCAGCCCACATGGCCCAGCACCTGATCCTGTTGACCGCCGCCCCGCTCCTGCTCGTCTACGGCCGGCCGGGCCTGGTCGGGCGGCTGGGCCTGCCCGCTGGCCTGCGCCTGGGGTTGCGCGACCTGGAACGGAGTCCGGGATGGCGCTGGTGCGTCCGGATGACCCGCAACCCTTGGGCGGTACTGGCCGGGGTAACGGCAGCGCTGTGGCTGTGGCACCTCCCCGCCGCCTACGACGCGGCTGAGACCAACCCCGTGCTCCACGCCGCCGAGCACCTGTGCTTCTTCCTCACGTCGCTGGCGTTCTGGCGGCTGATCGTCGACGCCAACCCGCGCCGGCGGCTCAGCTACCCCGCCGGCATGGTGCTGGCCTTCGTGGTGATGCTGCAGAGCGCCGCGCTGGGCGCGGTGATCGCGCTGTCGCCCCGGGTGCTGTACCCGGCGTACGGGGCGGGGGCCAGCCTCTGGGGGCTGACGCCCATCGCCGACCAGCAGCTCGCCGGCGCCCTCATGTGGATCCCAATGGGCGGCCTCTACCTGGTGACCATCATCGCCCTGGCCGGCCGATGGTTCGCCGCCCAGGAGCGGCGCACGCCGCAGCACGGCACCCCCCGGCTCGCCCCGGAGCCCACCCCTACCGAGGTGGCCCCGTGAGCGGACCGAAGTCGCTCAGTTCCCGCCGGGCCAGAACGCCGCGGCACTCGCCCATGATCCGCACGCTCGGGGCGGCGGCTGTCGCCGGCCTGGGCGCCCTGATGCTGGCGGGATGCGGCTACTTCAACCAGAGCACCGCCCCCTACCGCCCCAAAGGATTCCTGACCTCGCCCGGCCCAGCGGACGGCTTCACCATCTACGCCCGCGACTGCTCCTGGTGCCACGGCCCCCAGGGCCAGGGATCGGCCAACGGCCCGGCACTGACCGGCGAGAGCAACGGCCCGGCGCTCACCGACTTCATGCTGTCGACCGGGCGGATGCCGATCGTCGACCCGGACCAGAAGGACGCCCTGCACCAGCCATCGATCTACGACATGGCCGAGATCAACGCCCTGGTCGCCTATGTCTCGACGTTCAATAGCTCCGGCCCGCCGGTGCCGACCGTCGACCTGAGCGCCGGGTCGCTCACCCAGGGTGCCTCGCTGTACCAGGCCAACTGCGCCGCCTGCCACTCGGTGACCGGCGAGGGCGGGGCGCTGGCGACGGGCAAGGTGGCAACGATCAACGGCTTCCAGCTCCCCCGCAACGGCCTGGCGGTGCCGTCGTTGCTGAAGGCGGATCCGATCGAGGTCGCCGAGGCGATCCGCACCGGGCCTCCGGGTATGCCCGACTTCGGCCCGTCCGAGCTTTCCGCCACCCAGGTCGACTCCATCGCCCGCTACGTGAAGTACCTGCAGACCGCCCCCGATCGGGGCGGCCTCGGGCTCGGGCGGATCGGTCCGGTAGCCGAGGGGGCGATCGGCTGGCTGGTGGGCCTGGGCCTGCTGGTGCTGTTCGTCCGCTGGATCGGCACCAGCTCGCGCGAGCGCAGCGGGCATGGACACGGCGGGCACGGCTCCGGGGAGGACGGATGAGCAAGCGCCCCCGGCCGACCCGGCCCTCGGCGATCGCGTTCACGGCCACAATCCTGGCCGCGGTCGGCCTGACCGTGGTGTACGTCAAGGGGGGCGAGCCCCAGATCGAGGGGTCCCTGCTGGCGGTCGCCTTCGGCGGCCTGGCGGTCGGTCTGGTGTTCTGGGCGAAGCGGCTGATGCCTCACGGCCCGCAGGCCCAGCAGCGGGACGTGATCCCCCCGCAGGTCGCCGAGCGCTCTGAGACCGAGGAGACCTTCGAGGAGGGCGCCGAGCGGATTGGCCGCCGGAGATTCCTCGGCCGGATGCTGGCGCTGGCCGGCGCCGCGGTGGGCGTGGCGCTGGTCGTCCCGGTGCGCTCGCTCGGCGAGCGGCCCGGCAGCTCGCTGTTCCACACCTTGTGGCGACCGGGTTCACGGGCGGTCACCGACGCCGGCCAACCGGTGCTGGCCGCCGCCCTCCCGGCAAATACCGAGCTCACCGTCTTCCCGGAGGGGGCGGTGGGCGACGCCGAGTCGCAGACCCTCCTGATCCGGCTTCCCGCGGGCGACTACCACCCGCTCCCCGGCCGGGAGGATTGGGCCCCGGACGACATCGTCGCCTTCTCCAAGGTGTGCACCCACGCCGGCTGCCCGGTTGGTCTGTACCGAGCGGACACCCAGGAGCTGTACTGCCCCTGCCACCAATCGGTATTCGAGGTGCTGGACGGGGCAAAACCCTCTGAGGGCCCGGCGACCCGCCCGCTCCCCCAACTCCCGCTGACGGTCGACGCCGACGGCTACCTCGTCGCCCGGAGCGACTACACCGAGCCCATCGGGCCGGGGTTCTGGAACCGGGATCGCCGTGGTTAAGAAGCTGGTCTACTGGCTGGACGACCGCCTCGGCGGCTCCCGCTTCGCCGAGGAGGCGCTGAACAAGGTCTTCCCGGATACCTGGTCATTCCTGCTCGGCGAGATCGCCCTGTACTGCTTCGTCGTCCTGGTGCTGACCGGCACCTTCCTGACCTTCTTCTTCACCGCCAGCGAGTCACCCACCGTCTACCACGGCGCCGACAAGGCGCTGAACGGGGTGTCGGTCCCGAGCGCCTACCAGTCGGTGGTGCGGCTGAGCTTCGACGTACGGGCCGGCCTGGTGATGCGCCAGATCCACCACTGGGCGGCGCTGGTGTTCATCGCCGCCATCGTCGCCCACCTGTGCCGGATCTTCTTCACGGGCGCCTTCCGGCGTCCCAGGGAGATCAACTGGATCATCGGGATCACGCTGCTCACGCTGGCGATCTTCAACGGGTTCACCGGCTACTCGCTGCCCGACGACCTGCTGTCCGGGACCGGCCTCCGGATCGCCTACTCGATCGCCCAGTCGATCCCGCTCGTCGGCACCTGGATCGCCTTCCTGCTGTTCGGTGGTAAGTACGGCTCGCCGCAGATCACCGGGCGGCTGTTCGTCATCCACGTGCTGTTCATCCCGGCACTCATCGGCATGCTGCTCGGTGCCCACCTGGCGATCATCTGGCGCCAGAAGCACACTCAGTACCCGGGGCCGGGCCGGACCGAGGGCAACGTCGTCGGGGAGAAGATGTGGCCGACGTACATGGCCAAGTCGGTCGGCCTGTTCTTCGGCGTGACCTCGGTGCTCGCCGCCCTCGGCGGCCTGTTCCAGATCAACCCGGTGTGGCAGTACGGCCCCTACGTGCCCTACGCGGTCAGCTCTCCGGCCCAGCCCGACTGGTACCTCGGCTGGCTCGAAGGGGCGCTCCGCATCTTCCCGCCGTGGGAGATCCGGGCCTTCGGTTACGAGATCCCGAACCCCTTCTTCCCGGCGGTGCTGCTGCCCGGGCTCACCTTCGGGTTGCTGTACGCCTGGCCCTTCCTCGAGGCCTGGGCGACCGACGACCGGCTCCCCCACCACCTCCTGGACCGCCCCCGGGACCGCCCGGTACGTACCGCCCTGGGGGCCGCCGCTCTGTCGTTCTACGCCGTGCTGCTGGCGGCCGGGTCCAATGACCTGATCGCCAAGTGGTTCCAGGTGCCGGTCGAGAGCATCACCTGGATGTTCCGGGTGCTGCTCCTCGTGCTGCCCATCGTCGTCGGCTTCGTCACGCACCGGCTGATGCGGAGCCTGAAGCTGAGCGGGGCGGGAAGCTTCTCGACGATGCCGGGCGCGGCGCTCAGCCGCCGGGCGGGCCTGGCCACCGCCGGTGGCGGCGTAAGCGCTCTGGCCGAGCCCGGCTCTCCCCTGGTCACCGCGCTGTCGGCGGCGGCGGTCGGCGCGGCAGGCATCGCCCGGCTGGTGCACCGCCTGAAGCACCTGGGCAGGCGTTAGCGCCTTGCAACGCCTTCTTTGTAACGTGAGGGATCAAATAGAGCCGCCAGGTTACAAAGAACGATCTTGCCGGCCAGGCTAGGCTCACTTAGAGGCCCAGGCGGGGCCGGATCTCCCGGGCGAAGGCGTCAAAGAATCCCGCCTGGTCGTCACCGATCTGGTTGACGTACACGTCGTCGAAGCCGGCCTCGAGGTAGGCGGCAATGGCATCGGCGTGACGCTGCGGGTCGGGCCCGCAGGCGATCTTGTCGCCCACCATCTCCAGCGTCACCAGCTCGGAGGCCTGTTCGAAATGGGCCGGCAGCGGCAGCTCCTGGGCCAGCTGGCCGGGGAGCGCCTCGGACCGCCACCGGTCGTAGGCCAGCTTCACGCAGTCAGACTCATCCGCGCCCCAGCACAGCTTGACCGCCCCGACCACCGGACCGGTCCCGCCCTCGGAGCGGTAGTGGTTCACCGCCGAGGCATCCGGTGCGGTTGTGACGTAGCCGTCGCCGGCCCGGGCCGCCAGCGCCGTCGATTTCGGGCCGAACCCGGAGACCAGCACCGGCGGGGGGTCCTCCGGGCAGGAGTAGAGCCGGGCGTTCTCGACGGTGTAGAAGCGCCCGTGGTGGCTCATCTCCCGGCCGGTCCAGAGGATCCGCATCACCGCGACGGCCTCCTCCAACATGTTGAGCCGGATGTCGGTGACCGGCCAGTGGTCGCCGAGGACGTGCTCGTTGAGCGCCTCGCCGGTGCCAACCCCGAGGGCGAAGTGGCCCCCACACAGGAGCGCGGACGTGGCTGCCGCCTGGGCGACGATCGCCGGGTGGATGCGGGTCGTGGGGCAGCTGACACCGGTCGTGATCCTGAGGTCGGTGGTTGCCCCCAGAGCGCCGTCACCGACCAGACAAACGGGCTCTCGCCCTGGCTCTCGAGCCACGGATGGTAGTGGTCGGAGATCATCACCGACCGGAAGCCGGCCCGCTCAGCCAGCTGGCCCTGGGACACCAACAGATTCGGGCCATGCTCCTCGCTCGACAGGAAATAGCCGACCTCAGCCATCGTCGAACCTCCTCGTTGGGCGGATGGACGGGCGGGCAGGTGCCTCTGGCGGGAGCCGCGCCCGTGCAGTAGCTCTCCCTTTCATGCTTCCCGTCCCGCTCGCCGGGAAGCGGCGAGCGGGGAACCGGCCGGGCGTTTGCCCGGGGGATCCTGCTGGGTAACGCGAGGACAGCGGCGACCCCAGCCGTCGAGGACCGGCCGCGACCGGCGGTCAGGGAGGAGCTACCCGATGCCCAGCGACCTACCGCCGCGCTCTGGCGGGCGTGCCTACCTGCTCGGCGCGGCCGGGCCGCCCGCTGCCAGGTCCGGGGCGGACCGGGACCTGGAGCTCGCCTCCGCCTTCGAGCGTACGGTGTCGGAGGGCCACCGGCGGATGACCCGTACCTGGCCGGGGCTGCTCGCTACCGGGGCGGTCGGCGGTGTCGACGTCAGCATGGGCCTGCTCGGCCTGCTGGTGGTCAAGGCGGCGACGGGGAGCACGCTGCTCGCCGCGCTGGCGTTCAGCATCGGGTTCATCGCCCTGACCCTGGCCGGCAGCGAGCTGTTCACCGAGAATTTCCTGGTCCCGATTGCCGCCGTCGCCGCCCGGCACTCCTCACCGCTGGCGCTGGCCCGGCTCTGGCTCGGCACCCTGGTGACCAACCTGCTGGCCGGGTGGGTGATGACCTGGATCATTGTCACTGCTCTGCCGAACCTGCGGGCGACCGCCGTCGACGTCGCCTCCGGCTACGCCAAGCTCGGGATCGGCTCGGAGTCGTTCTGCCTCGCCCTGCTCGGCGGGGTCGTCATCACGCTGATGACCTGGATGGAGCGGAGCACGACCTCGGTCCCCGGCAAGATCGTCGCCGCCGTGTCGGCCGCCTTCCTGCTGGCCAGTGCCTCGCTGAACCATGCCATCGTGGTGTCGCTGGAGATGTTCGCCGCCCTGCACGCTGGCGCCAGGTTCGGTTACGCCTCCTGGTTCGGGATGATGCTGTGGGCGTCGCTGGGCAACATCCTCGGGGGCGTCGGCCTGGTCACCGTCCTGCGGCTGGTGCAGGTGGGGCGGCGCAAGCTGCAGGAGGAGGAGCGCAGGCCGGTCGGCGAGACCGGCGACTGAGGGCGCAGGCTCAGGCGACGATCTCGACCGGCGTCCCGAGGATCAGATTGTTCAGCAGCGGGCGCATGTTCACCGACCCCACCCGGACGCATCCGTTGGACACCCGCGTGCCGATCACGCTCGGATCGGTCCAGCCGTGGAGGCCGAGACTGGCCCCGAGGAAGCCGGGCACCGGCTTGGCCGTGAAGCCGTTCAGGGCGAAGATGCCCGGGGTGTACGGAGCGGAGCTCACCGCCTGGCTGGCCCAGATGTAGAACAGTCCGGTCGGCGTCGGGGTCGACGGGCGGCCGATGGCCACCGGAACGCTGGCGACCAGGCTGCCGCCCTCGTAGTGATACAGGGCGAAGCGGGAGAGCGAGACCAAGAGGAAGCTGGTGGTGGTCGCCGTCTGCACGTCGCCGGCCCGGACCCACCCGGTCGTCCCGTTGGGCGCTACCGGGAGCAGCACCTGATACCAGCCGGGGGCAGCGCTGAGCACCAGGAACGCCTCCGGCTGGGCAATGCTGTTGTGCCCGTTCAGGGTCATCATGGGCTTGCCGGCGTCCGGTGCCGAGTAGATCTGGACCGAGGGCGGCCCGTTGAGGTAGGCGACCGTCGAACTCGTCGGGACCGGCACCGCCGGGGGCGGGGGCACCGGGCCGGACGGAGCCGGCGCAGCGACCGCCGGGACCGCGGTGGCAGTGGGCGACGGCGGGGCAATCGCCGACGGCGATCCCGCTGGGCTGGGGCTCGCCGCAGCGATAGCGGCTCCGGGCCGGGTGTGGTGCGAGGCGGGCCCGGTGTGGAGCCCGGAGCCGAGCAGTACCAGTACGACGACCGCGATGGCGGCGCAAAAGACCGGGCCGGTCACGAACACGGCGAGCTTTGTTTTCCTGCCCCAGCCAAGGCTATTGGCCAAGTTCGCTCCTTCACCCGAGAGGTTTGAAGCCCCACCTACGCAGAGTGTGGGTCTAGCTTCAAACCTCGCCACCGACAGCGGGAGCCAGCACTCCCTTCAGCACCGAGTCGACCGTGGCGGCCGCCAATTCCGGCCCGACCGGGGCCCCGCTGACCAGGATCCGGAAGAAGATCGGGCTCACGAGCAGGTCTGCGGTCAGCTGGAGGTCGATATCGGGCCGGAGCTGTCCCGATGCGATGCCCTCCTCCAGGATCGCCGTGATCACCGCCCGGTTCGGCTTGAGCAGGCCCTCCCGCACCGCATCGGCGAGCTCGGCGTTGTGCGGCATCTCCACGGCCAGCCCGGCGATGATCTTGGTCACCCGGGATGACGACAGGCCCTGGAGGTGGGCGATGAGCACCGGCCGGATGCTGCCGTCATAGCAGACCGCCTCGACCGGGCAGTTCTTGCCGGCGGTACAGATCGACTCAACGACCATCAGCGCCTTCGTCGGCCAACGCCGGTAGATGGTCGTTTTGGCCACCCCGGCCCGGGCGGCCACCCCCTCGATGGTCACCTCTCCGTAGCCACGCTCGATCAGCAGATTGACGATCGCCTCGCCGATCGCCCGGTCAGCCTCAACGCTGCGAGGGCGGCCGGGCGAACGGTGCAGTGCTTCGATGCTTGAACTCATGAAGCGGCCTCGGGGAGCTCGACGACCTCAGCGTCATTCTCGTCCGCGAGCTCGTCTTCCGGCTCCATCAGCCCGAACGCCACCACCTCGTGGACCAGCTGCTCCAGGACCGCCGGCTCGCGTCCGGCCTCCGGCTCTACCAAGACTTCGACCAGGTCAACACGTCGCC